>CAZZYE010000539.1:0-5777 GCA_964658145.1 uncultured Stigonema sp. | reverse complement strand
TGATGCGCGTAGTTCATTTGTTCGCATTGAAAGGGCTGGGTGGGCACTGCCCACCTACCCCTCCCTATCGAAGGTGCAAGATGTCAGAAGAGCGATCGCATAAAAGCGCAGATTGCCTTTATTTTGAATATTCTCCTTCCTTAAATATGTAAGACCAGCTTGAAGAACAGCATCCTATAGCACAAAGGACTCTCGTCGCTTAAATCTTTCTTACCCCGAATTGAGTCTCACACTATAGTAAAGTTAATCATCTTGACTAATTTCTTCAATTCCTATGAACACCAGCACACAAAGAGGTAGAAATAGTGAGTCTAAAGTGCTTCATGAATTTAAGGAAGCCCACCCAGAAGAGATCCAAGCACTTGCTCTAACGTTAGTGAAGATCACAAATTTATCAGAGGAAGTAGTAAAACCTCACCTTGATGCGATGCTTGAGCAGTTGGTGAAGTCTAAACAGGAACGTCCATTTTATGAAACCGCCACTGCTTCTGAATGGATTCAAGCATTGAAAGAGTGGAGCCAAAGCCACAGACGACGAGACACACCACTACTTTCCGACTATGCTGTTAGTCGAGCAGGTATATACGAAGACGAGGAGTTTTAGTGGCGTATCTCATTGATACAAATATCATACTGAGAATGGCAGAGCCAGATCACCCAATGTGTGCTTCAGCATTAAACGCACTTGGGGTACTGCGACAGCGAGAAGAAGAACGTTATCTTACACACCAAAACCTAGTTGAGTTTTGGAGAAGTGCTACCCGCCCAACTGAAAGAAATGGCTTAGGATTAACTATAACTGAAGCTGAGGTGGAACTGCAACGTTTAGAAGAGCTTTTCCCTGTACTTCCCGATGTGCCTGAGATTTATCCTGAATGGAGGCGACTGGTTTTAGAGTACTCTGTGATGGGTGTAAATGTCCATGATGCCCGTCTTGTCGCTGCAATGCTAGTTCATAGGCTAACCCATATACTTACCTTCAACATAGGAGACTTTAACCGCTACTCTGCTGAGATTACCCCAGTACACCCGACAACTGTCACATCTTAAACAGTGACACTGCTGTGCCGAAAGTTTGTGTAACAGCACCTCAAGACAATTTCCACTCCCTACTAAGTCTTTTCAGGACTATAGTAGTACTAACTAATTATATCCAAACCAATTGTCAGTCGCACAATCACCTTTGCATGACTGCATCCAACAACTTACCACCACCAAAACGTACTGCGTCTGTACAGGGTAGCCCAGTTTCTGCCTCAGTGTGGGCGATCGCATCCGTTGCTGCCGACTCATCTAAATGACCAGTGTTCAGAGCAATACCCACCACAGGTACTGCTGGAAAAGCACCAGCAGCACTAGCGACAGTTTCATAAAGCCGTACCACCTCTGGTAACGGTGGAATTGGTACACCACTTACCACCTCAGTTTGTCCAGCACGATGTACCAGTATCATCTGCGTTGCTTGAGAACCGCGTATCAAAGGCAGTGTTGCTGTGGAACCGGGGTGCAGTAGCGAACCTTGTCCTTCAATATGCACGATGTCGTAGTTTTTACCATAGCGCATGACCATCTGTTCTACAGCACCGGCGGCAAAATCCACCCGCACAGCATCCAATGGCACACCATCCCCTTCTAACATTAAACCAGTTTGACCTGTAGCAAGGAACTTAGAACGCCAGCCGCGCAGTCTTGACGCCCGATGTAACTCCAAGCTTGTTGACATTTTGCCGACTGACATATCAGTACCTACAGTTAACACCCGCCGACAGGAAAGAGTACGTGCCAGACCACTAGCCACTTCTAGGTTAGGTGGTTCTTTGCGCACATCCCAAATTATTTGCCCCGGTTTCAGCAGTGTCTTTAACTCCGGAATAGTTGCCAATGGTGTGTGCAAACCATTCACCACAGACATTCCAGCTAATAAGGCGTCCTTGATCTCATGCCAATAATCTTCTGGCAAGACGCCGCCTTTGGGGGCAACGCCGATTACCAAAACTTGAGGTTGGTACTTCAAAGCTGCTGCTACCGATGGTACTATCGGTACATCACGCTTGATCCCCGTTAATTCCTGTAAGGATTTCCCTGCACAATCGCGATCAATCACTGCTACAATTGGCGCTTCACTGTAGCGTAAAATTGACAATCCTGTTTTGCCATGAGTTCCCCGAATTTCCTCATGCAGTAGGATAGCGATTCGTTGATTAAGCGCCAGACGCATGACGTTCCACCCCCAAACCCGGTAAATTGTTTGGCAAAACTCTCGAATCTTGCACGAATGCACCCTTAAAGGGGTCATCAATTAAATTGAGGTGACTGTCTAAGTCTATATAGTCAGCACATGGTGCAAGCTGCACCGCTGCTGTATTGGCTAGTGTACTGTCGGAATAGCAACCGAACATCACTTTCAACCCATAAGCCCGTGCCGTATGTACCATCCGCATTGCTTCGGTTAAGCCCCCAGATTTCATCAGTTTAATATTAATGCCATCCACACAGTTTGCCAATTTAGGAATATCAAAGCTAGTATTGCAGCTTTCATCAACAAAGATCGGTAGGGGCGATCGCTGTTTAAGTTGGGATAAATATTTTTCCTGTCCTCGTGGCAGTGGCTGCTCTACATATTTTACACCCAGATCGGCAAGGAAGGTACACATCAGTTCTGCATCCGACAAACTCCACCCGCCGTTTGCATCTACGTACAAATCTGGCCCTGGTGCTTCTTCTCGCACTGCCATTACCATGTTTTGGTCTGCGGCAATGCCGTCAGGATTACCTAACTTTACCTTAAAAATACGAACATCGGTAAATTGTAGCCAGTCTCGTGCCCTAGCCCTTGCTCCTGCTGGTGAATTAATGCCAATAGTCACTGAAGTCGGCACGATCCTGTTGGGATCAAGTCCCCACATCTGCCACAGGGGTAGCCCGACGCGTTTTCCTAACCAGTCGTGCATTGCCATATCTAATGCCGCCGAGGCAGATGAAGGAACGAGTGCTTTTGTTAACACTAGTTCAATTGCGGACCGTTGTAAAGGGCTGAATGCTTGCAATCGAGGTGCTACTTGCTGCAAGGCAACTTTGATCATTTCAGTTGATTGCGGATGACTGCCAGCATTAAACGGCGATGCTTCTCCCCAACCTTCGATCCCATCATGGGCAATTCTCACCCATACATTTGTTGTCTGTGCCGTTGTGCCACGACTAATAGTCAAAGGAAAGCGCTTGTTTACAGTAAATAGTTCTACCTCTATTTGCATGATAATGCTCTTTTTGCCATTAAATTTGATTGGAAGAGACGTTCCGGCGGAACGTCTGGGGAGCATCCCATTTTTGCAAAAACACCAAGCGATTAGAAATCGTGCGCCAGTCGCCGTGAGAGCGGGCTAACACTCATAATGCGCGCTGGCTTGGCTACACGAACAAAGTCCCTTCGGGTTCGCCCTTCGGCTTGGTGCAGTCGCCTCTGTCGGGAAACACTCATAATGCGCACCGCAGTTTCTTACGTTTGGAAACCCTCCTCAGAACTGCTCGCTGCTTCACCAGTCCCCTAGGTCGGGCTAACCCTCCTGAGTGGGCTGGACTCACCGGCTACGCGGACTAATTCTAGCCTGCGGAGGCAGGCTTTGTTTGTGTAGCCCCAGACTTCCAGTCTGAGGGCAATTTACAAAAATGGGATGCTCCGAATGTCTGGACTTCCGTGGGGAAAGAATATTTTCATGCTTAGTGGAGAAATTTTTTCATTGGATCTGCCTCTGTTATACTTTTTACCAAGCCTTGATTTTTGCTATTACGTTTTTGCAGATTTTGGGATCTATTTCCATGACAAACTTACAAAAATGGAAGATTTTGCGCTCAAAAATGGTCTTAGATCATCACTGGTGCAAGGTGAGACAAGATGTAATAAAATTACCTAATGGTAAAATTATAGATGATTATTTTGTCAATATTAAACCAGAAGTTGCTTTGATTTTACCTATTACTAGCAGTAGAGATATTGTTTTTGTACGTCAATATAGACACGCGGTAGGTGAATTTTTCGTAGAACTGCCAGCAGGTGGTTTCGACCCAGCAGAAGAAAGCGCTGAAGCAGCAGCAGTCCGAGAACTACAAGAAGAAACTGGTTATAGTGCCCAACAAGTGACAAAAATAGCAACCCTATACGATAAGCCTAGTAAAGATACTAATAAAATACATTTATTTTTAGCAGAAAACGTGATATTGTCTGGAGAACAAAAGTTAGACATTACAGAAGAAATAGAAGTAATCCTAATTCCACTGGAATCAGTTAGAGATAAAATCCTCCAAGGAGAAATTTGTGTAGCTGGCAGCGTTGCGGCTCTCACCTTAGGATTAAACTTTTTAGAGTACTGAAATCTACCTTGCCCATTGCTGCAAGATGTAAGCGTAGAAACGCTCTTTATCTACCTGATCCATGGCATAAATCTTACGACCTCCAGACACTATCTTGGTACGCCCCTGACTGAGACGAGTAGTAATAATTTCTGTTTCCCACTCGCGCAATTGATAGAATTCCGGGTGGGCAAGATAAGCAGTTGCTAGCACATCCCAAAAATAATAATCTTGGGGGATCACAAGCGCATAACATTGTCCTGCCAAATCAGATATAGGATAGTGGCGTTGTCGCCCCATTTTGTAGGCTATCTCGGATGTTAATGGCACATTGTTCGTCAAATCCAAAGGACACATAATGATTTCAATCGGCGTTTGCCACACTCGGTTCGCAGAAATTGGGTCCCAATAAACATTCCATTCCGCAGAACCGTCTTGTCCTGCTTCTATACTTTTTTCCACATTACCAGACACATTCAGCGCACCGCCCATCCAGACAATCTTTTGAATTTTCTCGCTTATTTCTGGTGCTTTATCAAGTGCTGTTGCAACTGTCGTTAAAGGACCAGTTACCATCAGCGTTACTGGTGCTGACGCCTCACGCAATACCCTAACCATGAAATCTTGACCTGATAAAGCAACCAGAGGGGTACGAATGGTTTCGTTTTGATTGAGAATGGGGAGATGGTCAACGATAAACGAATCGCGGCGGTAAAGACGGGGGAAGGGGTTGATACCACGCACGGTGCTTTCTGCTACAGGGATATGAGAACTCCCCATTAAGTCTAGGATTTTACGTGTAGCGCTGACAGCTGGTTCGGCGTAGCAATTAGCTGGAGTGACTATGACACCGAGGGGTTGGATACGATCCATTGTCATCAGTAGCATAGTTGCTAGATAATCATCTACACCACCATCGTGGTCCATCAGTACGAGTTGTTTTGACATAAAAGCAGAATTAAAAAATGGACGAATTTATGGAAGCGGCGATCGGACAAGCAAAACAAGGCAGACAAGAAGGTGGAATTCCCATTGGTTCTGTTCTCGTCAAGGATGGCAAGATTGTCGGTAAGGGACACAATAAGCGTGTGCAAGACGGCGACCCCGTCACCCATGCCGAAATTGATTGCCTTCGCAACGCTGGTAGAATCGGCAGCTACAAAGGTACAATACTCTATTCAACCTTAATGCCGTGCTATTTGTGCGCAGGAGCAGTCGTACAGTTTGGTATTAAAAAAGTCATTGCCGGAGAATCAAGAACCTTCCCCGGTGCGAAAGAATTTATGGTATCCCACGGCGTAGAAGTCATTGATTTGAACCTCGATGAATGCGAACAGATGATGAATGAGTTTATTGAAACTAACCCTGAATTGTGGAATGAAGATATTGGTAAATAATTTGGGGAGTAGGGAATAGGGAGTAGGGAGTAG
>CAZZYE010000538.1:0-5785 GCA_964658145.1 uncultured Stigonema sp. | reverse complement strand
CGATAGCGAAGCGTTAGCCGGTACTCCGGCGTCGGAACGAGCGTCACCCGAAGGGCCGTTCGCCCCTACCACCCCTTTTAAGGGCATGGCGATCGCGCTCTTGATTTAAAAAATCAAACGTTGAGGCGCTAGAAATACCTATCCATACCTGATGATTTCCGTCAATGCGTAAGTCCTAAAGTATAGCGATCGCGCTCAAAAACATGTTTAAACTAATGCAGGTTGTTCTGGGCGGAGTTTCTCTACTACAGTTTTACCAACCCACTCGTCTTCACCGTTCTGGCTGTGTGGAATGCAGACACGATCGCCCACCTCAAAATCATTCACCATTAACTGCGGCATTTCAACTCCAAGCTGCTGTACTGATTCTCCGACAACAGCATCTCTGTTAGTATTCACGGTTTCAGCCTAGGGCGTTGCTTCAATTGTGTGTTGTTTACAACCCTTGTAGAACGCCGTGCGTTCTACATTGTTTTCCGGAGATGTCTACTTGGAACTTGTCAAGGAAAAGAAAGACAAATCAAAGCAAACTCCAGAAACTCACGCAAACGATGCTATAGCGCTAGCTGCAACTGCTTTTATTGAGTACCTAGGGTTGAGCGAAATAGCTGAGCCACTGTCAGCTTAGTCACTTTCCCCATGGCGTTGCGAGGTAATTCTTGAACTGACAGAATTCGAGTTGGTATCTTATAGACAGCCAACCACTCTTTTGCCCAACTCCTGAAAGACTCTAATGTCAACTGGCGTTCCGGTTGCAATACTAAAGCGGCACAGACTCGTTCACCCCACTCTAGATCGGCAATCCCAACAACTGCACATTCCTGAATATCTGGATGCGTTCGTAGCACTTCCTCAATTTCCAAAGCTGAAACTTTATACCCTCCCGTTTTGATAATATCCACGCTAATCCGACCCAGAATGCGGTAGTTGCCGTTCTCGACTACGGCGAGATCTCCAGTACAAAACCAGCCATCCCGGAAAGCTTTTGCGGTTGCTTCCGGGTTTTGCCAATATTCCAGAAACACTCCCAAGCCTTTAACTTGGATTTCTCCCGATGTCCCTGGTGGAACTAACTCTCCTTTCTCATCCACTAATCTGACTTCAACCTGAGGCAGAGGCTTCCCCACATATCCTGACCACCGTTGACCGTGTAAAGGGTTCGATAGCGCCATGCCAATTTCAGTCATGCCATAGCGCTCTAGCAGAAAATGGCTGCTGATGCTCTGCCACTTTTCTAAAACTTGAACTGGTAACGCTGCCGAGCCTGAAACCATCAGGCGCATTTTAGCACAGCCTTCGGACATGCTTTTTTGGCGATCGCTCTTAGCAGCTTCCCAAGCAGCAATCAGCTTCACATAAATCGTAGGTACTGCCATAAATAGGGTTAAGTCACCGTCACAAATTCGGTTCCAAACGGTTTCGGCATCAAAGCTCAACATGTGGCACTCCGCACCAGCCCATAAAGCACACGTAAGTACGTTGATAATCCCATGAATATGATGCAGTGGCAGGACATGCAAAATGCGATCGTCGGATGTCCATTCCCAAGCAGTAATCAAGCTAGTCACTTGAACTTGAATATTTTGATGGGTCGTCACCACACCCTTCGGTTTACCTGTTGTACCGCTCGTGTAGAGAATTAATGCGCGTCTGGTAATATCTACCGAGGGGAGGCGACCAACATTATCTGGGAGCATTTCCGACGTGAGGATAAATCGCAAATTTTGTTCTTCAGCGATCGGGCGCAGTATAGCCTCAAAATTGGGATGGGCAACGATAATCGATGCTCCTGAATTTGTAATGACATACTCCAATTCTGGTCGCGGGTGGGAAATACACAAAGGTACGGCTATTCCGCCGGCACGCCAAATCCCCCACAGAGTAGCTACGTACTCAAACCCAGGCGGGATGAGAAAGGCAACTCGCTGCTCCTGTAAATCTTCTGCATCTTTAAGAAGAGCGATCGCCATTGAGCAGGATGTGTGGTGCAAATCCCCATAGGTAAATGCTCCTTGAGTTGTCACAATTGCTATTTTCTCGTTGTGTTCTTGAACACGAGTAATTAATGGTAGATTCACGTTTCTTTACCGATTTAGGGTTGATTTAGTTTGGGTGTGCGATTGTTGTCCAACGCATGTCGTGGGTCTTTTTCGTAATCAGGCAACCCTAAGTAGAGACGCGATTAATCGCGTCTCCACTGGGTGTGATTAGTCTAAAACATATTCACACTCTTGGTTTACTGAATTACTGTTTTCATACGTCGTCGTATTTTAATCAATCGGCTTGAGTCGTCGAACGATCGCTTTTCCTAACTAATTTCTCACGTTTTTGGGATAGGGGGTTTAGGTGGACACCAGAAGAGGTTTTTGCTGGACACCTCAAGCGATTCCAGAATTCCTTGCATCACCTCTGTACAGTACATCCAGTGTCCCAAATCCTCATACATGCGATCGGGATTAAACTCCAGATTGTAATGCAGTACATAGGTCAGGTCTGAAAACTCCTCCGAGGCTTGGGGAGAAAGGAGCAGGAGGTGAAATGGCATCCTTTGGCATTGCTTTTCAAGCTTGTTGACCAGGTCGATAACGCCACCCCGATCTGCAATACCCGTGCGAACGAAAAGTGCCTTGTCGCAGTTTTGGAGTGTGTACCAAAACCTTTGAGAGCGTGCTGTGTAACGAACGCGCATGCGTTCATAGACGGGAGACATGTCGTGAAGAGGGTTGTCTGTGTCCTCCACTTCATGGGCAAAGGACAGACCCGTCCACTTGGTGTGGTAGATTCTGCCTGCGTCTGGATTGTAATGCAAGAAGCTAGGGTTCCACATGTCATAAAAACCATTTTCGATCATATCCGCCACATCTCCAATATTGGTGGTGCGCGTCAGATCAAACGGAAAGGCGGGACCATCGTACTCCATCTTGTACAGCATCATCCGGACGGCACAGCGATCGCCCAGTGGAACGATCGCGACACGGCTGATGTCCGATAATTTGCATTTGTATTGCAACAGCACAGCAGACCGATTTGAAAACATCCTCTTAGACGACAACGCAGTTATGTGGGCATGAGGTTAGTATGCATTGGTATTTTTCAGGCAAGAAGCAAATTTTTCGAGGGGCGGGGTTACCCTGCCCCAGATGATGTGGTCAATTCAATTGAAAACTGCTGTCGCTATTTTCTCTGTTCGTGCTACACCAAAGAGAATTCAAACGCCCCAATGTCGGTACCACCGCTCACACGAGGGTTCCCGCGCTGGTCGGTTTTAGGGTCAGTCGGCAGCACGGTTGGGTCACCTGCATTAATTGCTGGACTATCTGGGAGTAGGGCTATTGTCTGTGTCGAACCACCATTGAAATCCAAGGAAGCAAGTCTTGGGTCAATCGGGTTGTCGCTTGTGCCCACTATGTCTCCTGTGGCGTCAAATCCGTTACTGCCTGTGCCGTCGCCAATCAGATTGTAGCCATCGCTTGTAAAGCTACCCGCTACGTCACGGTTGACACCGTTCTCACCTAAGAGGTTAGAGGCGATAATCGTGTTCCGCAAGCTGGCAGAGGCTGGAGGGTACACTGCAGAAGGAAGCATATACTCAGGAGCATTGAAAACTCCCCCACCATTGGCGGCTTTGTTGAGAGTGAGGGTACTGAACACCAGCTTTACTGTACCCTCGTTATATATGCCGCCGCCATCAGAAGTTACCGAGTTACTGCTGATGGTGCTATTGCTCACTGTCAAGATGCCACCGTTATCTATACCGCCTCCTGACCCTAGACTTACTAAGTTACCGCTGATGGTGCTGTTGCTCACCGTAGTAGTGCCACCGTTAGATATACCGCCTCCTGACCCCATTCCTGAGTTACCACTCAGGGTGCTGTTGCTCACCGTCAAGGTGCCACTGTTAGAGATGCCGCCGCCGCCAAGGAATCCGAAGTTGCCGCTAATAGTGCTGTTGCTGACAAAAACGTTATCGCCACTGTTATTGATGCCGCCTCCCGATCCTCTCAGGGCTGAGTTACGGCTGATGGTGCTGTTGCTCATTGCCAGATTTGCGCCGTCAGAGTTATTGATACCGCCGCCGTTTCCTCTTGCCGAGTTACCGCTGATGGTGCTATCGCTCATCTCAACTGTGCCACTGTTATAGATGCCGCCGCCTCTGCCGCTGACTCCGCTACCGCTGATGGTGCTGTTGCTTAAGAGCACTGTGGCACTGTTACTGTTATAAATGCCGCCGCCAGCGTTTGCTGAGTTACCGCTGATGGTGCTGTTGTTGCTGACAACAACGATGCCATTGTTACTGTTATAGATGCCGCCGCCTTCACCTTCGTTGCTGCCGGTGATTGCAGTGTTACCGCTGATGGTGCTGTTGCTGACAGTCAGGGAAGCACCATTGTTATTAAAGATACCGCCACCTAGTTTAGCAGAGTTATTGCTAACAATGCTGTTGTCTAAGGTAAGGATACCGGAGTTCTTAATTCCACCACCTTCGTCATTCGTCACATTGCCATTGGCAACAATTAATCCAGAGAGATTCACCGTTGCTCCTGTCTCAATATCAAACACTCCTGAGGCATTGTTGCCACTCACCGTCAGCAAGTCCCCACCTGTCAATGAGTCCCGAGGAGCGATGATGCTCAAGTTGCGGGTGATGTCTAATTCTCCCTGGCTTAAGCTAATGGTCCGATCGCTTGCAAACAGCGAGTGGTCAAATACAATCAAGTCATCTCCCGCATCGGCGTTTGCCTGACTGATGGCTTCACGCAGGGTAGTCACACCATCGCTGTTATCCACTACATCGGCAATACTGTTCACCGTAATTATGGCACTGGGATTTACCTGTAAGGCTTCAACACCAAGCAGGTCTTGCACATTATCCGAGAATACAGGTTTTAGGGATGTAGATAACAATTGAAAATTTGTAGTCTGGCTGGTTGGTAATAAATCCATATAACGAAATAACGAAGGTAGATGTAGTTTATGCAAGCTTTTGCGCAGGATGTTAATTCTCCATCTGCAAAAGCTTGCATCATTGTCTAGGATAAGCCTTGAATGTAAAATTTAGATAATCAAAAAGTTATTAGCATGTTATTGTCAGGTTGAAATATAGCAATCATATGTGCCCTATCTTGTTGCAACTGGTGTGGGAGTGGTGTAGTTAGGACGAAAAAGGTTCGGGCATTGTTGTTACTGGTTAAGGCGTCGAGCTAGTCCATTAAATTCTGAAAAATGTACTGGTTTGCTATTGCCAAATCGACTATGAGTATGAGTAAATAGAAGATATAAATCTTACAATTAAGTAGGTCGGTAAAATAAATCATTATTGGTTCGGAATTGGGCTTCAGAGCGCTGAAGCGCAACTGCAAGCCTTTAAAGTAATTTTGCAAAACTTTACATAGTTGGTATTATTCTTGCCGACCTACTTAAGTAAAAAGTAAATATACTCACTTCAATCGTCTAAAAATTACCTTACCTTCGCTATTACTTTGGGCAATTATTTTTTGCTTAAAGGTGGTAAAACCGAACGGTGCGGCTCGATCAGAGTACGCTTGATGGCGTAAGGATATTGAAGAGATTAATTCAGATTTCTAGAAGAATACTATAGCTGTTTAGAGCAAACAGAGGGGGAGCGCTGCAAGTTGCTACCAAATGGGTTGCCCTAGCTTAGCCTATCTTTCGGCAGAGGTGCTGAAGGCTTTGCCTAGGTCGTAACTATCATGCACTTGTAGATGGCGTCCATCTGTGATAGGTTAAAAGTGTGTACTTTTTGTCAATACCTCCAAGGAATGAG
>CAZZYE010000537.1:0-5785 GCA_964658145.1 uncultured Stigonema sp. | reverse complement strand
TTAAGATAATCCTCTCCGTAGAGTTTTCGTCCCTTCGCCCACCACACCTAAGATAATCTTGGCTTTACCCAACGCTCCTAACAAGGAAGCTTAGAAATAATCCGGGCTAGGGAAGTACCCGGAAGTCTGTACCAAGGTGCGGCTTAATGGGCTATTCAACGCTTACGTTGGCGATCTTGCTCTCGCAATCCCCGCCCTCCATAGAGCGAGGTTGTTGAAAAGCGTTACAGTCTCTATTTTTCTATTATACTGCAAATAGTATGATATTGTGCAGTACAATGGATGAAAAATTGAAACCCTTAACAATTCGGCTACCCATTAAGGAGTTGGAAATCTTAAAGCGCTACTGTGAAGGCAAATCTAGAACACAAACAGATGTGCTAAGAGAGTTTATAAGAAGCCTGGAAAAGGAAATAGATACACACGAGTTATCATGAAACACCTTGAAGGTAAAGTAACATTAGTTACAGGCGCTACGAGGGGCATTGGCAAGGGGATTGCCATTGGTCTTGGCGAAGCTGGTGCAACTGTGTACGTTACAGGGCGCAGCCTCAGCAACTCTGATTCGGGTGACATATCAGGCAGTCTTACCGAAACCCAAGCAGCCGTTGAGGAAGCTGGCGGTGTATGTATTCCCGTGCAAGTAGACCACAGTGACGATGAGCAAGTACGTTTGCTCTTTGAGCGCATCCAGGATGAACGAGATGGACAACTTGATTTACTGGTAAATAATGCTTTCTCAGGGTTTTATAAATTAAGCAATGCTTACGGGCAGCCCTTCTGGGATTGTGAACCAAGTATATGGGACGCTGGCAACAACGTTGGTCTGCGCAGCCACTATATTGCAAGTGTTTTTGCTGCCCGGATGATGACCAAACGCAAACAGGGATTGGTCTGCACTATTTCCTCCTGGGGCGGCTTGTCCTATATTTTTGGTGTAGCATACGGGACTGGCAAGGCTGCATGCGATCGCCTAGCAGCTGATATGGCTGTGGAGTTAAAGCAGCATAACGTGACTTCTGTTTCAATTTGGCCGGGGATTGTTGGGACTGAACGTCTTTCCCATCTGGCATCTGAAATGAGTGAAAGAAATGCCACTGACAAGAATTATGCTGTATTTACCGAGCGTTATAACTGGGAAACTCCTTTACTGACAGGACGAGTCATTGCTGCACTTGCAAGAGATCCAAATGTCATTCGCCGCACAGGACGAGTGCAGATTGTTGCCGAACTGGCTCAACAATTTGGACTGGTGGATCGAGATGGAAATCGTCCGGTGTCGCTGCGCTCTCTACGTTTTATTTTGCCCTCTGCATTACCTGTACTAAGAGAGTACCCATGGCTGATACCCGATCTTAAAGTGCCGTGGTCACTGCTACTACTGGGAGTACTGAGTTCACCTAAAATTTGACAATACCTAACAAATGATACTAACGTTGAATGAGAGTGAACTCTTCGGTGGATGCGATCGCACCCTTAAAGGCAAAGTAACATTGGTCACAAGGTTTATAAATTTGATATCTCCGCGTTCATATTTTCCCTTGCCTTTATCTCCAGCATTTGAAAAGCTTTATCTGAAAAATAGATTCTGTCTCTTTGTAAAAAACCTTTTAATACTCTTTTCCTGCCAATTCGGTATTCTGCATCAGAAACCCAAGAGTATTCCTGACGAATTGCCCGAGCGTAAACTTTGTATTTTGATTGGTCTGAACCTAAAATGCTTAAGTCTGAATCTAAAAGAATCTGACTATCAATAGTACTTGGTTCAGCATGATTTTTGGTATCTAAAATCATACTAATTACGTAATTTGTGACTGGTGATGGTACATTTAGATTACTTAAAGATACAAAAGCGTATTCAGCACTTTTTTCTTCATTATCCTTAGCTTTAGGATCGTAAATAATATCATGAAACCAAGCTGCCATTTGTATAGCTACGAAGTTGTCAGCAAAAGGTTCAAGTAGACTAGCTATATTGAGAACATCTTGAATATGTAACAAATTCTGATAAAAACGGTTATTATGGGAGTATGCTATAACCAAGTCCCAAAATATCTTATTAACTGAATTTGATTTAGATGGTAAATTTGAAAACAATTTTTGCCATTGTAATTGTAATTCACATAATCGCATACTTTAGTTTTTATCCTTAATTTAGTAGGATGAAATGAGATCACTGGATTTGTCCCAAAATTAACTTGAGCTAAATAGAGCATTTATTAAACCTTCCACTGTTATGACTTGTAAACATTTTCCTCTCTAAGTTGCTCCCGTAGCAAGTACGATTGGACACCAAGATAGCTCTTAATTAACCAGCTACTCCAAACACATATTCTCGATGCCAACGGAGCGCTTCAATCCTGGGATAGTACTGCGCCTGGGCTGGTAATAGAATGCTGCTGCCCCCCATATCCCGCATTGGTCTAGCATGAGGCGATTCCTCCCGCAGGTTAGCAGCAACGACAATGGTATAGTCATCATTTACACCAAACCAACCACGATCAAATGCCCAATGATGATTCTTACACAGTGAAAGTCCGTTATCAATGCGGTCATCGTAGAACTGAGAAAAGGGCATGATATGCGACCCATCAACTATGTTCTGACCAAGTGAATCAAATATTTGTAATCCACAGAAGGCGCAGCGGTAGTTATAGGTTGAAACTACAATCTTGCGGAAAGCGGCGTCCCTGACAATTTTCGTCTGCTCGTCCTGGAGTTCTTCTGGTTGGTAGACCTTGCCGCCGAGCGATCGCAACTGGTTCTGTAACTCGACGAAAGCATTGACTTGAAGCAGCTGCTCTATGTCAGCCGTTTTGTCAGTAAACCAAGAATCAATTAATACTTGGGTTAGGACACTTCTTTGTTGGGGGTGTTGCAGAATTTCCCACAGTTCCTCATCAAGGTAAGCATATTCTACTGTTTGCCTAATAGCGTTTACCGTCCTGATTTTTACCTTAGAGGCAATGAGCGATTCAAATCCTGGTTTCATCCGGTAGTGCCAAAAGCCGTCACTCGTAAGGTGAAAAAACGGCAGTCCAATATCGGGCTTACGTATTGGCTCCAAGTGACTCCACAGTTTGAGAAAGGTAGCGATGAGTTGTGCTTCTAATTCAATTTGGTTTTTCCGGATCTGCCCCTGGCTTACCATTTCGATGACGGATAGCAGCAATATGGGTTTATTAGGGGCGACGCCATTGGAACGGGATACCCGCAGATGAGCAAACTTGTTGACGTAGTAATTGAGGCTGTTAAGGGTCATTACAATCGGCAAAAAAAGTAACGGATGTTACAAGTTAAGCACTGACTTTAACAGATCCACAAGTGCGATGGGAGTGCACAGCCGTGTGAATACTGCACGGGGTTTGCGCCTCTAAAAATCGTGTAAGTTTTAGCTATGGCAGTTTTTTAAGTACTGAGATAAAATGCTACATTTATATAGTCAGTTAGAAGCGCGATCGCCGCCTTTGTCTCTCAGCTAAATTTATATCTGCAGTTTATTTCTCATAGTTGACGCCACCCCCGACATTTATGCAGATTAATTACGAAGCAAGTCCCCAACAAGCATAGATGGATCTTTACCAAGTCATTAGTTAGCCCATTTTTCTAAGTGATATGTAACAAAATGTAAAACAATTACAATTTCTTTAATAAATGTTGCGACTTCTTAACACGTTTGTTAGCTTGTCAATGAAACCAAATTAATGAAAATTTGGAAGGAAAAGGAGATTGAATAATGTCAAGTTCAATGATGACTGTTGTGTCAGTTTTAATCCTTGGATGGCTTCTAGCTTCCACTATTGGTACTTGGGCTTACTTTGCCGATCCATCCAATAAAAATGACTAATAAGCCTTACAAGTGCCGGGCATAGTGTGATCAATTAATAGGCATGAAAGTAATATGAGTTTTGATGTATTCCCCAGTAGTGAAACTGCTTGGGAATATTTCTGTTGAACGCATCCAAATTGATGTGGTTATTAATTTTTAATTTTTAATGGAACGTAGGGGTTAACGGACACCGAAATTTGTTTGTACTGAGAGTAAATTTGAAAGCTGGAAAGATGAAGCGATCGCATGACCAAGCGCACCTTAACGTTATCATAGAGAGCGCTCTTGATGACAGCTAACACTATGCAAAAAGAATACCGTTGTACACGCAACGCCCTCTACACCCATGACTGTCTCGGTCATGACGACATAAGAGCGCGTCAGGGTTACTATATCAAAGGCGACAGTGAGGAAGAAGCGTGGCAGAGAATGGCGACTAGGTTTCCAGAAGAAGTGGAGGCTGGGTTTACTGTGCAGGAGTGGGAGAGTTTTGAGACATTTGTGGTGGAGATTAAAAGGGATGATGAGGGGAATATTATTGAAGAGTAGCCGTTCCCTGTTAAGAGTTCCCGAATTGATGAAAATTTTGTACCTAGATTCAACACTTTTGGACTAATTCAGTTATGCTATTTTTCATACAAGATTTATTTAGTCTTAATTTCTTATGGCAAAGCTGAAATTCCCAGTTTGGCTTGGTATCACAGCATTTATTGGTTTCTTTCCCCTAGACATTGTAATTAATCAACATAGTGCAGTAGCGGCTAGTGTTAATCCTGCTGAATGTCCTATACCGATCTCTTACACTCGCGATAATAATCAGGAAGAACTAGATCAACTTATCTCATCTTTCACAACTGATCCCGTCACAAGTCTATATGAGTGTCAAGCACTAAGTGTATCAAAAAATACAATCTTGAATCGTTACTATAGTACGACAATACCCGATCCATTGAATCCATCTGCCCCTCTAAGTGTAAGCGCAGGACAGTTTCTCACACCTGCTCAATTCAATAATGCCGATGAGGCAATTTCACAATTGGCTTTGCCTTCTCAATTCAGTAATTTTGCTAATGATGAGGAATCAGCAACATTTCTTCAAGATACAATAGCCTACGAAGGTATTGTAGGACCTCAAGTGGATACTGTCACTCATCAAACTCTTCCAGGTGGAGCTATACAATACGTTGTTGCTAGTAACTTTGCATACCCTCAAAATAACGGTATTCACTTTACTTATACTAATACTAATACCCTCGCAGTTTCTGAGCCTTCTAATATCTTAGGTATCATAGCTTTTTTAGGACTAAGTGTCGGAATCAAACCCAAGTTAGCTAAAAACAAGAAAAATGCCAGAAAAGACTGTGAAAAACTGTTAGTCACCATGTCCCAAAGCTAACCAAATCGTCAGGCGATGTCAACGACAAGCCACTTCGTATTGGTGTCAGATGAGCAATCGTACATAAAGTTACCCAATACCCCCCCACTTTTAAAAAATCCTCTTAGGGACTACAACTAATAGATTGAATACCATTAGTTGAAACTGAAACATATACTTTATATTCTGCTGGACATGTTTCAATTGAGTTACCTTTTCTAAGCTTGATTTCTTGTGAAAGCTGGCAACTTTTAAACTGTGCTTTGTCATCAAAAGATATAGATTTTTTGGCTTGGCACTCAAAATTAGATGACCCGGAACTGGGGCTGTAAAGCTGCATATTCATATCTTGTCCAAGAATACAAGTTGCCAACGAACCATTTTGATAATTACTAATTGTCCCAGGCTCACATACAACTGACGCTTGAGCAGGTAGAGAAACAGCAAAATTGACTGAGAATAAACCCAAAGAAGAAGTTAAAACTGCCAAAACTTTAGACGAAGATTTCATAAAAAAATACTTATTGCTGTACGTTCGCTCATTTAAGAAGGGCAAGAGGAATTAATGCCTTACTGTGTAA
>CAZZYE010000536.1:0-5798 GCA_964658145.1 uncultured Stigonema sp. | reverse complement strand
CGCGGAATTAAAAATCGCGAAGCGTTGCGAGCGAAGCGAAGCAATCTAAAAATTAAAAAAGCTTGAGTTGCAGGCTTTCTAGCAATTCCGTATGGTAGCTTTATTTCCGCCAATCTGTACTAGTTAGTTATGCTCGTTTTGTGTAAAGTTTGTGTGGCAAAAAAATGGATCGATTTAATTTGAAGTTGATCGGGCGGTTTTGGGCGATCGCCAAACCCTTCTGGGTTGGTGAAGAAAAATGGTCAGCAGGAGGTCTGCTGCTACTCAACGTGTTGCTTTTGCTAGCCTATACGGGTCTTTCTGTCGTCCTTAACGCCAAGCGAGGAGATTTAATTTCAGCTCTTTCAGCCCGAGATGAGCCGAGATTTTCGCAAGCTGTACAGATTTTCATCGTGGTACTAGTCCTCTATGCACCGCTTTTAGCTGGCTACAGCTATTTTCAAGACCGACTTGGTCTTTTCTGGCGACGGTGGCTAACCAATAGTTTTCTCAATAATTACTTCAATAATCAGGCTTTTTATACCCTCAACAACTCAAACACGGAGATTGACAATCCTGACCAGCGAATTGCAGAGGATGTCAAAAGCTTTACTCAAGATTCTCTGAAGTTTTTGCTCATCTTTGTAGAATCTATTCTCAAAGTGATTGCTTTTAGTGGGGTTCTTTGGGGAATATCTAGGTCTTTAGTGTTTTTTCTGGTCATTTACGCCCTCGCCGGCACAATTGTGACGACAGCAGTTTTTGGTAGACCTCTAGTCAAACTCAATTTTGAGCAACTTAAAAAAGAAGCTAACTTTCGCTTTGGCTTAATTCGCATCCGTGAAAATGCTGAATCAATTGCCTTTTACCGAGGAGAAGACCAAGAGTCAAACCAGCTAAAAAACCGATTCATGGAGGCGTTTGATAATTTTAAGCAACTTATAGCTTGGGAGCTTAATCTAAATGTTCTGACCAATGCTTATGAGTTTATCCCCTTCATTATCCCAGCTCTCGTTGTTGCTAAGAGTGTCTTTTCGGGTGAAATTGAGGTAGGAAAAGTTACAGAAGCGCAAGGAGCATTTGTTCGGGTATTTTTCTCGTTAAACGTGATTGTGTCTCGCTTGCAGCCTCTGGCAAGTTTTGGGGCGGGGATTGACCGTCTCCATAGCTTTGCTAAGTATTTGGAAAAGCCTATAGCTGCCCAAGAAGATGAAACCACTATTAATATAGTAGAGAATTCCCGTTTAGCTATCCAACACCTGAGCTTACAAACACCAAATTATCAAAGAACCTTGATTAAAGATTTGTCAGTGGAGTTGCCATCAGGGCAAGGACTGTTGATAACAGGACCAAGTGGCTGCGGAAAGAGTTCTCTACTGCGAGCGATCGCCGGATTGTGGAATGCAGGTACAGGTGCGATCGTCCGACCCAAACTTGACCAGATCCTGTTTTTACCGCAACGTCCCTACATGATTTTAGGAACGTTGCGCGACCAGTTACTTTATCCCTATACCAATACTGATATTGAAGACAAGGAACTTAAACAAGTACTGCAACAAGTAAACTTAAAAGACTTGGATGAACGATTCGGTGGTTTTGATAACTCACTTGACTGGGCTTCGTTGCTGTCTCTTGGAGAACAACAGCGCGTTACCTTCGCTCGCATATTACTCAACAAACCCCCCTATGCAATTTTGGACGAGGCGACGAGTGCCTTGGATATGGAAAATGAGGAGGGTTTATATCAGCATCTGCAAGCTATGGGAACAACTTTTATCAGTGTCGGTCATCGCCCCATCTTAGCAAACTACCACCAATTAGTATTAGAGTTATGCGAAGATCAAACGTGGCTCCTCAAACAACCGGAAGTTAGTAAAATCAGCGAAATTTCCTAAATTATTCCTAAAGTTCAAGATTCTCTTGTGATGAGTACCCTTGTCTGACAAACCATGTGAATAGCGTTACTTCAGCAAAATACAACAGCTATACTTAGGGCAAAATTTTTGGCTTGATTTAGTATGACAAAATTTATTAAGCGCAGGTCGTCAATATTTGCTCCAAAATAGTAGTGTAACATTGGTATGCCTGCTTTCCGTAGCAAACGAAAATGACCTGATTAAGTGAGGTATTTTGTTCCAAGAATAACCTAGCTTCGCTAATTGCAATTTTTGTGGCTTTTTCTATCGGTAAGCCATAGGTTCCCGTACTAATTGATGGAAATGCTATAGTTTTAATTTTATATAGTTCTACAAAAGAAAAACAGTTGCGATAGCACTGAGCTAGTATTTTGTATTCTCCATAATTACCACCTTCCCATACCGGACCTACAGTATGAATAACCCACTTTGCTGGAAGGTTATAACCTTTTGTAATGTTAGCTTGTCCTGACTCACAGCCTCCTAGTTTTAGACATTCTTCCTCTAGTCCTAATCCTGCAGTGCAGTGAATAGCCCCACTGACACCTCCACCAGCAATTAGTGCCTCATTTGCAGCATTAACTATCGCATCAACTTTTTGCTGTGTAATATCTCCCTCTATAATTTCTATTCTTTCACGTATCAACTTATTCTTCACTCTAAATTCATCCATCCTGTATATTATTGATTTGCCTGCAGACTTATAGACAATTGTATTTCCCTGATTTAGCAAAGGCGTAATATGTTTTATTTGCCCAGAAACAATAGATAGTGGAATTGTATCAGGATCAAAAGCAGGACAAGTTCCATCCGGGCGAAAGTGCAGACAGTATTGGCATCCTTTATATTCAATCATCTGACTACTTCAGTTTTAATAACTACTACTTGTGCTGGAGTAAAAACTACAATATATTCTAGTGCTTGAATTTCTATAGCATCGTAACCCTGAAATTTGAGTTATTCTGTAAAATCTACACTCGGCAGGTCGCTGTATATACCAACTTTTATAACATAATTCTCCGCAGCAACTGCGTATGCAACGCCATTGGGAAAGACTTTAGGCTTTTTTACATTTAGCATAATTTCTAATATTGCTCCTTGTCTACCAGAAGCAGTGACTTGGTGTGCATAATCTTTAGCTATGTTACTATTACCTCCCACGTAGAAACCTGGTCCATATGTTGCGTATTCATCAAATGTACTAGGATCTACACCAGCAGTGCCAATACTACGAACACCACGAGTATCACTGCCGTGATAGAACACTTTCCCTCGATAGTAACTATCTCTAGTATATTCTTCCGCTTCAGCCGGAGTCATAGAAGGCTTCCATTCCATACTGGACATTTATTAGTAGTTGACTCTACGCTGCAAGCTTCAGAAAGACTACGCTAGAATTCATGTTGACTATTAACCAATGGCAGTTTGAGTGGCGATCGCTTGAATAGTGGATAGAGGAACTTCAGCAAAATACTCTCGTTGAAATTGTTCTTCGCGAACAGCGGCTAAAAATTGGGCAATAGCAGATCCTGCAAATGTTGCTTCAACGCTGGAATTTTGTGTAAACAGCAAATAACGCTCTTGTGTTTTCACAGTAAATCCTAAAAACTTTAGGGCTTTGAAGCCTAAATGTAAGGTTTGGTCTTTGATCCCAAGTTTCTCTAAAATTTGTACGCGGGTGACAGGTTGATTTGTGCGACTGAGGTATTTGGCAATTCCCACCAAGGTTAGCCATGTTTGCTCTGGTGGTTCGTGGTTTGGTTTAGACCATGCTATTGCCAATGGTTGTCGATTGTAAAGCGATCGCCTCAACCACGCACGTAAATCATCCCAACTAGTGGGACACTCTTCTAGGAGGAGGGGGGAAGAGACGTTCTGGCAGAACGTCTGTACGGGAGTGGGGATATTGCGCCAATCTAATATTGATGCTGAGTGCTGGGTGGTGGGTGCTTCGTTTTCACGAGGACGTACAGCGATGAGTCTGATTTCGTAGCGTTTTTTGAAGGTGTTGTAGTCTAGTTCCGCTATACAATCACACTTTCCTGACGGTAATTCTTCCTTGTAATGTCCCCACCAAACACCAGGAAAAGGGCTGAGTGTGGAGTCGTCGCGAATGTCAAAGTCGGTTTTGATGTACTGTACTTTTTTCCCCTGTGAATCTTGCTGATTGCGATGCCAAGCATTTTCAAACCAGCAGTTTTGAATCAGCAGTTTTGGGACGGGGTTACCCATGCCGCAAGGTTCTAGTAGTTTCAGTTCTAAGAATAACTCCTTCCCCAAGTCCGCAACATGAACTGCCAAGTCTGCTTGCACCGTTGGGATCAAGGTTGCACCTCCTAAAGATTGGCGCAACTGCTGATTAATCGCTTCTGTAAATAAAGGAATATTCTCTACTGGTAGACTCAACCCAGCAGCAAAAGGATGTCCCCCAAAGCGATGCAACAGATGTGCTTGGTCTTTTACCAATTGGTATAAATCCACCGAGTTGACTGAACGGGCAGAACCCCTGGCAAGAGGGGGAGTTTGGCAACGGATAGCCTTCGGCATAACGGATGTAACGGATGAGTTATCTGTGGGTCTGATAGACAAGCCATCCGTTACATCCGCGACATCATCCGTTGCGTTATCTGTGGGTCTGATAGACAAACCATCCGTTACATCCGCTACATCATCCGTTGCCAAACTCAACAAAATCGTCGGACGACCTGTCTCTTGTGCTACTTGCCCAGCGACTAAGCCCAAGACGCCTACAGCCCATTGGGCATCTGCAAGCACGATAACATTGGTGGTTGACAAATCTATTTGTTTGAGCTTTTGGGCTACTTGCTGGGCAACATCTTTCTGTAAAGACTTACGGCGCGTGTTTGCTAGTTCTGTGACTTCTGCGAGTTGAGTTACGCACTTTTGGTCGCGGCTTGTCAGTAATTCCACGCAGAAACTGGCATCACCTTGAATGCGACTGACGGCATTAATTCGCGGACCAAGACCGAAGGAAATATCTGTAGGGCGATCGCCACTTTTCTGGCACAATTCCAATAATCGCCCTACCCCCGGACGCCGTCGTGCTGTCGGTGGCTGTTTAAAATCCGCTTGTAGTCGTTGAATTCCCAACTGTGCTAAATAGCGGCAATCTCCATTTAACTGCACCAAATCAGCAATTAGCCCAACCGCTACTAAATCCAATAAATCTTCTAGTGGTTGTTGCGGGACATTGGGTAGGGTTTGATAAAGGGCTTCCACTAACTTGTAAGCTACCGCCACCCCAGAAAGATGAAACAGCTGATGTGTATTTGGTAAATAACGAGGATTAATAATTGCCGTGACTGGTGGGCGGAGTGGAGGCAGCGTGTGGTGGTCTGTAACTATAATATCTACACCTAGCTGTTTCGCATACGCAATTTCACTAATATTTGTACTGCCTGTGTCGCAAGTCACAATTAACTGACAACCTTGCTTGACTAAGTTATCAATTCCTTGACAGTTGAGTCCGTGGGATTCTGTTAAGCGATTGGGAATGTAGTAAATTAACTGCGTGTTTTGCTGGAAAAACTGTCCCAAGCCATCCCACAGCACAGCGGTGGAAGTGATACCGTCAGCGTCAAAGTCTCCCCAGATAGCAATTTTTTCGCCCGCCTCACGTGAGAGTTTCAACCGTTTCACTGCAAAAAGCATTTCTTCACCAAACTCAAACGGACTGGCTGGTTGATAAGCTTGAGGGTTGACGAAAGCCGCTAGTTGTGCATCATCTCGTATTCCCCTTTGCCATAGCAACTGCGTCGCATAATGTCCACTTGATGTTGGTGCGTACTTTTTTACCGCTTGCATGAACCACTCTGGCGGTTGTTCTGTTGGTGCAAGAATCCACTGTTGTTCTGGCATATACCTAGTCTAAAGTAGGGTGGG
>CAZZYE010000535.1:0-5805 GCA_964658145.1 uncultured Stigonema sp. | reverse complement strand
ACTCCCTACTCCCTACTCCCTTTCATCAAAGCTTGCCTAAAACCCAGCACAACCAAGATATTAGAAAGCGTTAAAAAAGATTCTGCACTTCCGTGTAGCCAATCAACATTTGCCAGAGACTCACCATAATGTACTTGGGCATAAATCCCAGCGGGGATGGTGACGGCGACAAATACTAGAGTGCCGTAAAATCCATACAACGCCAAACGCGGCATTTGAGCACTGCGGCTGATAAACCACAAGAAACCCAAGTAGGGAAACAGTGAAAGGGCAAACAGAGTTGCTTGAGAAATCATGATTTTTCTGGTAGGGGCGGGGTCCCCCCGCCCTCATGGGACTGGGGCATAGGGAGTGATGAAACTTCGTTAGTCTGACCGTCTTTAGAGTTAGTGGATCGCCAAATCCACACCGCAGCTGCCCAAAGCGTAAAATTACCTACTAGAGTCATAGTAGCTTGCAGCGTTACTAACCATTCTAGAGATTCCGCATTGTCAAAATAGTGCCAAGTGCAGGCACACATAGCGCTGACCAAAGCTGGTAACATGGCAAAAGACAATGCCCACCAAGCCCGGTTACCAGTGAGTTCCCCATAATTCCAGATTAACCAAATAGCAGCAATCCACTCTATAACACTAGAAATATGAATAATCCAGGTAGGAATCGAAAGGGCATGCATAAGAGTTAATGTTAGTGGTTAGTGGTTAGTGGTTAGCAATTAGCAACTATCAATTTAAAAAGGGAAATATGCGAACGTTATTGTCAGGGTACTACGGTAAAGGAAATGGTGGGGACGAGGCTTTGTTGGCAACGCTTCTACAAATGCTACCACCTCATGTCATCCCTGTGGTTCTCTCTGGGAATCCAGAGGAAACCCGCGATCGCTATCACGTGGAAGCATTAGATCGCATGGCTCCCTTACCTGTACTGCAAGCTTTGCGCTCCTGCGATGCCTTAATTTGGGGAGGTGGTAGTTTAATTCAAGATGCTACCAGTGCGGTTAGTCCATTTTACTATGGCGGAATGATGGCATTAGCCCAGAGAATGGGATTGAAAACCATTGCTTGGGCGCAGGGAATTGGTCCATTGAAACGTCCTGTTACTCATTGGTTAGCGCGGCAAACTTTTGGTGGTTGTACCATCAGCGTTCGCGATCGCGCTTCGGCTGCAATGCTCACAGATTGGAATATTCCTTGTCTTCTCGCTCCCGATCCAGTTTGGGCATTGGAGGCTAAGCCAGTACCAGGACTTTGGGATTTACCTGCCCCCAGAGTCGCGGTAACGTTGCGCTCCCATCCCCAGTTAACAGAAACACGTCTTGCTAACTTAACTCGTGCATTGGTTGATTTTCAAAAAGCTACACAAACTTTTATTTTACTGTTGCCATTTCAGCAACGCCAAGATTTGCCCATAGCCCAAGCAATTCAACTGCAACTTAAAGATGTTAGCCAAATTATGTGTTTGTCAGAGCCGCAACTGTTAAAAGGAGTGTTTCGCGGCGTGGAAATGGCGATCGGCATGCGCCTACACAGCTTGATTATGGCAGCTTCTGTTGGATGTCGCTGTTTTGCTCTTAGTTACGACCCGAAGATCAATCGGTTGATGGAAGATTTAGATATGCAAGGATGGGATTTGGCAACTTTGCCAGATGATCCCAACTTGATTAGTAAAACTTGGATAGAGCATTACGCTAATGGCGAACCCCTGTCTTCGGACACAATCCAGTCTTTGGTGGATCGAGCGCTGATGCACCGCGATATATTGAGGATTGCCCTGTGTTAAGCACGATCAAATACGTTTATTGGCATTGAGCCTATAGCCTTGTAAAATCATGCATTCCGGGTCTGAAAACTACTCCTATGTCTACTTTTTAGCCATTCTTGAAAAATTGGTGCTACACCATGAAGCTGTTTCCAAGTTTGCGTTTCTGCATCTTTATTGGACTCCTGTTTTTGAGTTAGAGGTCGGAAGGGTTTGATCGCATTGGCGACAAACATCACTACACCGTTTGACCGCCATCAACGACTAGGGCGTGCCCGACGACGAAGGCAGCCGCGTCCGAACACAGCCAGATGACGGCATTGGCGATCTCTTCGGGCTGACCCATCCGTCCGACCGGCTCCTCCGCGATTACCTGAGAGCGTCCTTCTGCAGTGCCGCCAGTGAAGCGATCCATCATCGGTGTGTCAATGTAACCGGGGGCAACGGCGTTGACGCGGATGTTCTGCGAGGCGTAGTCGAGAGCCGCCGACTTGGTGAGTCCGATCACGCCGTGTTTTGCGGCGGTGTATGCGGCTCCGCCCTTGATGCCTATGACGCCGGCGCCCGATGATGTGTTCACGATTGCGCCGCCGCCTTGCTTGAGTAGCAGCGGGATTTCATACTTCATGCACAGAAAAACGCCGCGCAGGTCGATGTCTACGATCCGATCCCACTCTTCCTCTTCGATTTCCGCTGTTGCTGCATTCTTCTGCTCCACACCGGCGTTGTTAAAGGCAAAGTCCAGCCGCCCGAAAGTTTCGATGGTCTTGTCCAGAGCCGCCTTCACGTCCTCGGCTCGCGCCACGTTGCACTTGACGGCGATCGCTCGTCCGCCGAGTTCTTCGATCAGGCGTGCCGTTTCTTGATTGCTCTGTTCTGAAACGTCAGCGACTACCAGATTAGCGCCCTCACGTGCAAACGCCAGCGCCGTAGCTCGACCGATGCCGTTCGCTGCTCCGGTTACAAACGCAACCTTTCCTGTGTAGTTTCCATTCTCGTTCGTTGTCATTTTTTACTCCTTGCGTTGCTGATTCGGAAAGTCTTTATCGGGATTTCTATGATCTATTGCCGTGTCGTGGAGCTAAGAACGTGCATCTCGACTCCCAAAAATTTCGGATACGGAGATCACTTGCGATATTGGTCATCGCTGACCTGTTCCATCCAGTCCACAGCCTTGCCGTCGAGTGCTTCCTGAATGGCGATGTGCGTCATTGCTGTAGTCGGTGTGGCACCGTGCCAATGCTTCTCACCCGGCGCAAACCAGATCGCGTCTCCGGGTCGAATTTGCTCGATCGCTCCGCCCCAGCGCTGTGCCAGACCGCAGCCCGCCGTCACGATCAAGGTCTGTCCCAACGGGTGAGTGTGCCATGCGGTCCGAGCACCTGGCTCAAACGTGACACTAGCGCCAGACGTGCGTGCTGGATCGTGCGCCTCGAATAAAGGGTCAATGCGGACAGTGCCCGTGAAATATTCGGTTAGTCCTTTGGCAGAAGGCTGTGAGCCACTTCGTTTGATGTCCATTTTCTTTACTAATACCAGTTGGGTTTGATAATCCCATCGTAGAAACTGGGCATCGATCGCCTGCTCTATCGATAGGGATAAGAATTTTTTAAGGAGCAAAGTTAGCTTTGATGTCATTCTGGTTGTCAGCCGGCAAGGCGTTTGCCTAATTCACCTGATTTTCTTCTTGTATAAAAGTCCAGAAGGCTTACAGAGAAGCGTCATCATTCTTCGTTGCTGTCTTCTTCATCTTAGAAATTCTTTCAGGCAAGCCATAGAACAATCGTCTAAGATCGTTGTACAATCCTGCAAAGTTAAAAATGGATGCTGCCAAACTGAGTGAAAAGTCCGAACTGGACTTCATCGACGACCCGCAGGCAAAGCGCGAAGCAGACCGAGCGCAAGCCAACCGAGACGAATTGGTTGAGCGCATCTCACAGACGATTCGCAGGGATGGGACGATCGAGCCACTGAAGGGCTTGCATCTTCACCGATTCTCCTCGCCGATGGAAGCCTGTCATACTGCCTCTGTCCCAGCCTTTTGTGTGCTTGCTCAAGGCAGTAAAGAAGTGCTTTTGGGGAACGATCGCTATCAGTACGACCCTGCACACTATCTGCTGGTGACGGTCAAACTGCCGATCGTCAGCCAAATTTTGGAAGCATCCAAAGCGCAACCGTGCCTGAGCCTTCGCCTCGATCTCGATGCCACCCTGGTCGGTTCAGTCATGGTCGAGGCAGGCTATCCCGCATCACATTGCCGTGCCAATGTCAAAGCAATGGACGTGAGTTCATTAGAGGCACCGCTCCTCGATGCCGTCGTCCGGCTCGTCAGGCTACTGGATACCTCCGCTGAAGCACAAGTTCTGATGCCGCTGATCGCACGGGAGATCATTTACCGACTTCTGATCGGGGAGCAAGGGAATCGGCTGCGTCAGATTGCCGTTCTGGGTGGCTACACGCACCACATTGCCAGAGCCGTCGATCGACTTCGCAAAGACTTTAAGGAGCCGATCAAGATTGAAAGCATCGCGCGAGAGCTTGGCATGAGCGTTTCGGGCTTTCACCATCACTTCAAGTCGGTCACTGCAATGAGTCCTTTGCAGTTTCAGAAGCAACTGCGGCTCCAAGAAGCTCGCCGTCTGATGCTGGGGCAAAACCTTGACGCTACCAGTGCTGCTTACCAAGTGGGGTACGACGATGACTCGCACTTCAACCGAGAGTACAAGCGGCTGTTTGGTGCACCTCCGATGCGCGATGTGGAGCGCCTGCGGAAAGCTGCTAGGGAGACTGCTAGTTCAATATGATTTCCTCACAACGCTAAAGCAAATCCCAGAAATCGTTAAAGCATTTGTGGAGACAGCTCTGTGTAGCGCACCGTATGCTGAATGTTTTTGTGTCCTAGTGTGTCCTAGATAGTGCCGAATTGATCGTGTATCGTGCCTATCATTGACGAGCTTGTATCCGCAACCTGTTGTCACCACAACCCCATGTTTTATGATCATCTCTGTTGAAATTAACTTGCGGGTGTTGGCTTATCACCTACAAACAGTATGTGTAAGCCATCCAGCTAATGCTATTACCAACTTTGGTTCATAAGTTGGTAATTGAGTTTTAACTGTCCTAATTAGTTCCCATTCCCTGTCAACCGTATATTTATGCTTTTTGGTGTAGCACCCTTGTTATCAAAAATGGCTAAAAGGTAGACAAAGCAGTAGTTTTCAGACCCGGAATGCATGATTTTACAAGGCTATAGGCTCAATACCTACTTGCGATCACCCATTACGAGTGCAATCAGTGTGCCAAAAGTCCCTAACACCAGTGTTGCCGGTTCTCGTCGATCAACCTGAATTTGCTATGACTGCCAATCAACAATGCTAATTACAATCAACAATTAACAATTAGCAATTAGCTAAGCTTCCATAAATAGCGAAAAAAATCGCTTTTCTACACCGGGTATTTCAGGGCATATATGCTGCCTGTTTTTTGGTTCTTACCTATAATGGAGAACAATAGTCATCCCAAGTATTCAGCTTGTTGCCGAAAATGACCCTGAAAGAGCTACAACCTCAACTTTTAGCCCTGTCTTTGGAAGAAAAAGCACAGGCAATTCAGATTTTGGCGGCAAGCCTCAGCAATGGGTGGATTAGCATTGAGAAAACACCGGGGGTGATGGGGGGCGATGCCTGTATTCGACAGACTCGGATTCCGGTTTGGCTGTTGGTTAGCTTGCGTAATCAAGGGGCAAGTCAAGCCTATTTGTTAGAAGATTACCCGACGCTAACCGCTGCTGACTTGGTGAATGCATGGCTGTATGCATTCGCTTATCCTGAAGAGATTGAAGCGGCGATCGCACGGCAAGAGGCCGCTTAAGCGTGGATAAGCTTTATGCTGATGAGGGGTTTCCCAAGGTGGTTACGGAACTACTGCGTCAATTCGGTCACGATGTACTAACGCTTTATACTTTTGTAGGGGATTTACAGTGACTTTAGTTCTATATGCAACAAAGCAGGTAGAGTGAGTGATGCCCACCCTACTGATTTGTAAGAT
>CAZZYE010000534.1:0-5808 GCA_964658145.1 uncultured Stigonema sp. | reverse complement strand
CCCTGTTCCCTATATTCTGAGTTTTTATTCGATTATCGACCTCATGGCTATTTTGCCATTTTTTCTAGGAGCAGTTGATATCAGCTTTATTCGACTGCTGCGATGGTTCAGAATTTTACGGTTAATCAGGTTCATAAATAGTAAATTTTTCTTCAGCAGTATCAGTACTGAAGATGGAATAATTTTTGCACGTATATTATTTACTTTATTTGCAATTATCTTTGTATATTCAGGCTTAATTTATCAAGTCGAGCATCCAGTAAACCCTCAAGTTTTCAGTACTTTTTTAGATGCATTTTACTTTTCTGTTGTCACAATGACAACTGTGGGATTTGGTGACGTTACGCCGATTTCTAAATTAGGTCGCCTGTTGACAGTACTGATGATCCTCACAGGGATTGCGCTGATCCCTTGGCAAGTTGGTGATTTGATTAAGCGATTAGTCAAAACGGCAAATCTTGTAGAAACAGTTTGTGTTGGTTGCAGTTGGTCTTTCCACGACGCAGATGCTCATTTTTGTAAGATTTGTGGAACGAAGTTGCCAAAAGAGTGATTAATTAATCAAACTACCATCACAGGATTGATCCCTAATTCTTGTAACCTCTGGCTTGCGACCAAACGTAAAAAAGATCGTGATATCGTTCCAAATGCCTTGCTCAGTCACTAATGCTTCTAATCCGGCATCAAATTCCGCCTGAGCTTGCTCTAATTGCTTGGACGAAAGTTGCGTGCATGGGATTTGGGAATTGTCCTGGGGCAGGGTGGGAACTTCCGGTCCACATCCGCTTTGCCTGTTCCAAAGTGATATAGCTGCCGTCCTGCTCTGGCTTAATTTCAATCGCCTCAAAGCCTGCTCTTGCCAGCAGGTCATGACACTTCTCAACTGTGCCTGTTGGTTTGCTAAATGCGAGTGAAACGCCATATTTTTCAACGACTTTCTGCACGACAACTCCTCCAACAAAAGCGGTGTCGGCGAATGCATGAAAGCCAATCAATCCACCAGGTTTGAGTAATCGATGCCAAAGGCGTAACGCGGTGGGAACGTCAGCCATCCAAATGAGCGCAGACGAACACAACACGCGATCGAAACTGTTGGCAGGAAAATCCAAGGCTTCGGCATCCGCAAGTTGAAATTCAATATTACTCAGACCCAATGCCTCAGCCTTGCGTCTTGCCTGCTCAAGCATCCCATCTGAAATGTCCACTCCAACGACTCGACCTTCTGACCCCACAAGCAGAGAAGCTTCAATCGCAACCATGCCAGTTCCAGTTGCAATGTCCAACACATGCTGTCCTCGGCTAATGTGAGCATGTTCAAGCAGACGATGAGCAATTCGAGGATGCCAATCGCCGTCATCATAAGTTTGGCTCCTACGGCTGTACAAATCCGCAATCTGTTGCTTGTATTCATTGAGATGAAGTTGTTGATTCATAGTTAAGATTGCAAACTGTTGTTGAGGTACTCCGTACAACCCTCCATCCTTGGTTTGTCCATTATTACAGCAGTTTTCAATTGAATTGATCGCATTGTCAGGGCGCGGAAACCGCGCCCCTACGGTTAGATTGTGGTCTACCCTTTTTATTTAAATTTTCAGAATTCTGGTTGCAGCCAATCTTCTAAAGTAATTCCTGGAACTCTCTGCATATCAGAATCATGGGAAACAAGAATTAAGCCGCGTGTAATTGCCGTAGCTGCTATCAATATATCTGCCTCTTGGATAGGTAAACCCCTGCGTTTTAAATTTGCATGAATTTCGCACGCTTTCTCAATTATTTCTATATTATCCAAGAATAAAACCCTATATTGTATGCATACTTCATTTAAGTCAGATAGCTGTCTTGTCGCATTGGCGTAAATAAGACCTCTTTTAGATTCATAGTATGCTATGCAACTTATAAAAACTTCTTGTCCTATAAAACCCACCTCTTCTAGTTTATTGCTGATCTTTTCATTTTTCTTCAAAATAGCCGTTAAGACATTAGTGTCGAGGAGATAGACCATTCCAGACTATCTCCGTTCTACTGCTTCATCATACATTTTAATTTGCTCTGGAGTTAAGTCATTTAAGGTTCCGGAAACTGCCTCGATCACCAAAATACTATCAATTCTATTTGTTAAGTCATCATCAGGAATACTTTTTACGTATTCCGGAGAAAATTTATCTACAAATATTGCTAAATGTTGAATCATTGCCTCTTTATCTAACCTTTCCTTGTATAGACTATTAGCTTCGATCAATTTACCAACAATCTCTGATATGCGTGCTATTTCTACATCTCTTGACTCAGAAACTTTCTGCATAAAATACACTCAACTTTTTCACTCATGTCTACATTTTACAATCTTAAACCAAATCTCACCCTCTAGCTATTGCCCTCCTTTGTGAGGTAAAACTAGCAAAAGGGTAACGTTACCAGGAGATGAGACGCTTATGTTCAGAATTCTGGTTGCAGCCAATCTTCTAAAGTGATTCCTGGAACTCTCTGCATATCAGAATCATGAGAAACAAGAATTAAGCCGCGTGTAATTGCCGTAGATGCTATCAATATATCTGCCTCTTGAATAGGTAAACCCCTACGTTTTAAATTTGCATGAATTTCGCAGGCTTTCTCGATTATTTCTATATCGTCCAAAAATAAAACTTTATATAGTCTGCACAATTGATTTAAGTCAGATAGCTGCCTTGTCGCATTGGCGTACAAAAGACCTCTTTTGACCTCATAGTATGCGATGCAACTTATGAATACATCTTCACCCCGACTACGCACATTCTCTAATTTTCTGTTTATTGTATCATTCTTTCTGAAAATATATGATACTATATTTGTATCTAGGAGATAGCTCATTACTACCATCTCCTTTCCACTGCTTCCTCAAACATTTTCATTTGCTCTGGGGTTAAATCATTTAAGGTTCCAGAAACTGCTTCCAAAACCAGAATACTATCAATTCTGTCTGTTAGATGATCGTTGGGAATTGCTTTCAATTCTTCAGTAGAAAACTTATCAAACAGGTTTACCATAAGTTGAATCATTTGATTTGTGTCTAATCGCTCCTGATAAAAAGTATTACCTTGAATCAAATTTTTTACTATCTGGGATATGTGAGATAAAAGTACCTTTTTTTCTTCATAAACTGTCTGCATAAATACTCCCCAAGTTTTTAACCATCTCATGCTTTACCTATTTTAGCAACGCCTTGTAAGGTACGTTAAAAACATAACGCAATACTGTTCGGTTAATCCCAGAAGATCCCCCCAACCCACGCCAGTCGCCTACGGAGGGAAGCCCTCCTGCAGCGCTGGCTCCCCTTAAAAAGGGGGGCTATGTCTCTTTAAACCCCCTTTTTAAGGGGGTCGCCGCAGGCGGAGGGATCATAAAACTTGAGGGGAAAAATCTTATCCGAGCAGTATTGGAACGTAACGCTCCTCTTTTTTCTTCGCGTCCTTGGCGTCTTGGCGGTTCGTTAAACAAAAAAAGGGCGGGCAATACAGCCCACCCCAGATAAAATAAAGAGACTCTGTTGCGAATTAACCCAACAATTCTTTAGCTTTAGCTACTACATTATCAACGGTGTAGCCGAATTTTTCTAGGACTACGTTACCAGGAGCAGAAACACCAAAGCGGTCAACGCTAATCATCTTGCCTTCGTTGCCGAGGTAACGGCACCAACCAAAACTAGAAGCAGCTTCCACAGCTAACCGCTTGGTAACAGCTTTAGGCAATACAGACTCGCGGTAGTCTGCTGGCTGTGCATCGAACAATTCCCAAGAAGGCAAGGAGACGACACGAACTTTCTTGCCTTCAAGTTTCTCAGCAGCTTCAGTACACATGTACAATTCGCTACCAGTACCGATGAGGATAATATCAGGTGTGCCATCGCAATCCAAGACGATGTAACCACCCTTAGCCACACCCTCAATGCTGGTTCCTGGCAATTGTGGCAAGTTTTGCCGACAGAATGCCATGAGAGTGGGGCGATGTTGATTGGCGTTTTCAATCGCCACTTTGTAAGCGCCAGAGGTTTCTTTACCATCGGCGGGACGGATGACTGTGAGGTCGGGAATTGCCCGCAAAGAAGCGAGGGTTTCAACTGGTTGGTGAGTAGGACCATCTTCACCTAAACCGATAGAGTCGTGAGTCATGACGTAAATGACTCCCGCTTGCGACAATGCTGAAAGGCGAATTGCTGCCCGCATGTAGTCGGCAAATACCAAGAAGGTTGCGCAGTAGGGAATCAGCCCAGAACCGTGCAGGGCAATACCGTTACAAATAGCGCCCATACCATGCTCGCGCACACCAAAGCGGAGGTTGCGGTTTTGATATTGTCCTTTCTGGAAGTCACCTGCGCCCTTGAGTTCGGTGAGGTTGGAGTGGGTGAGGTCGGCAGAACCACCAATCAACTCTGGTAAAACCGGACCCAGAGCATTCAGGGTCATTTCGGAAGTTTTACGAGTGGCTAGCGCCTTGTCTTCGGGTTTGTAGATGGGCAGAGCCTGATCCCATCCTTGTGGAAGTTTACCAGCAACCATCCGCTCAAACTCAGCAGCTTCTTGAGAGTACTTTGCTTTGTAGTCAGCAAATACTTTGTTCCATTCTTCTTCAAGGTTTGCACCGCGCTCAACAGCTTTGCGGAAGCGGTTGAGGGCGTCTTCTGGTACTACAAAAGGCTCATATTCCCAACCTAAGTTTTCACGGGTGAGTTTAACTTCATCACCACCAAGAGCAGCTCCGTGGACACCAGCAGAGTTTGCTTTGTTGGGGGAACCGTAACCGATAGTTGTTGTCACCTTGATGAAACTCGGTTTATCGGTAACGGCTTTTGCTGCTTCGATCGCCTTGTGAATTGCCTCTAGATCTGTGTTGCCGTCCTGAACGTGCTGGACGTGCCAACCGTAGGCTTCAAACCGCTTAGATACATCTTCTGTGAAGGCAATGTCTGTTGAACCATCGATGGAGATGTGGTTGTCGTCGTACAAAGCGATCAGCTTGCCTAATCCTAAGTGTCCTGCCAAGGAACAAGCTTCTCCAGAAACGCCTTCCATGTTACAACCATCACCTAAAATCACATAAGTGTAGTGGTCAACAATCTTGGCATCCGGTTTGTTGAACTTTGCGGCAACGTGGGCTTCTGCCATCGCTAAACCGACCCCATTAGCGATTCCTTGCCCCAAAGGTCCGGTGGTTACTTCTACCCCAAGTGTTTCAAAGTTTTCTGGGTGACCGGGGGTTTTAGAACCCCACTGGCGGAACTGCTTGATGTCCTCAATGGTGACACTGTCGTAACCAGTCAAGTAGAGTAGGGCATACTGCAACATACAGCCGTGCCCAGCGGACAGGACGAAGCGATCGCGATTGAACCACTTAGGGTTTTTGGGGTTAAACCGCAGAAAGCTATCCCACAGTACAAATGCCATCGGCGCAGCGCCCATTGGCAGTCCTGGGTGTCCAGACTTTGCCTTTTCTACTGCATCAATTGCCAAAAAGCGGATTGAGTTGATACAAAGTTCTTCAAGGGTTTGGGTTGCAACAGCCATAATCTCTTGTTCTTTACGACGGGTTAGCACTCTTTGAGCTTCTCTTCACTTTTGGGGTGATTATTTTTTAATTTCCCCAAAGTAGTATCCTCATCATCCCATTGGTACTTGTTGACGGACAACCCGCACAATTCGGGATTTTTGGACTGAGATTTTGGATTTATTTTATAAAGGATTCCCCCAAATATCGGTTGCCAAAGGGACTAAATTATGCATTACCTTTGAAAGCTTGACTGAAGTACAGGGAATTGTTGGTTGTTGGTTGTTGGTT
>CAZZYE010000533.1:0-5815 GCA_964658145.1 uncultured Stigonema sp. | reverse complement strand
TTGTTAGTTGTTAATTTTTAATTTTTAATTGTTTTTTTGTTCTGCATCCAGCTTAAAAAGCTCCAGTTCGACACCATAATATTTATAAGTGCGACCCATAGGCATCATAGCAAGACGTTGAGCGACCCGAATAGAGGCGTGATTCTCTGGTCTGACTACAACATATATCACTGGCAGTTTGAGGACGTTGAAGCCATAGTCAATGGCAGCAATTCCTGCTTCAGTTGCGTAACCTTTGCCCCAAGAAGCCTTCCGTAAGTGCCAACCCACTTCATAATCCTGGGTTGGCTTACCTTCGTTGTCAGGTAGTTGCTTAAGCAGGAGGGTTCCGACAATCTGTTCAGTCTCCTTTTCAACCATCGCCCAAGCGCCAGTGCCGTTATTCAGTTGGGCATAGCCATCAACCAATCGTTGTAGTTTTGCCTGTTGGGCTTCCACATTCTCCTCAAGTATGCCATTTATAAAGCGCGTCACATCCGGTTCGCTATACATTTCAAGCACTTGTGCAGCATCTGCTTCGGGTATCCATTGACGGATCGTCAGACGCTGTGTTTGGAAAACAGTAGTCATAATTCGTAGTTACTCCCGAACCACTAGAAAATTGCCTATATTGTAGGGTGTGTTAGGACGCAGCAGTACGGCATCATGATTGAGTCAAACAAAAGGGCACGCGGTGGGCGCATGCTGCTGGTGGAAACGTCAGGGCTGCCGGACTTCTTCCGCACACGGGCGTTCTACGCGAAGTGCGGCTACGAGGCGGAGGCGCGCATTCGCGACTTCTACGCGGTGGGCAATGATAAGGTCGTATTCCGCAAAGTGTTGAACGCAGCCTAGACCACAGTCTGGGTATATTCAACGTGTCCAAACCATTTACCGACTTCTGGCTTTTTTCATTCCGAAACCTCTTTACAGGAGTTAATCGTTGGTTGAACAGGCAAACGTACTCGAAAGTGGGTTTCCCCTGGTTTGGAGTCAAAATGAATGTCTCCTTTGTGTCTATTAACAACAATGCGGTAAGTAATTTCTAAACCTAAGCCAGTGCCTTTACCCACGCCTTTGGTAGTAAAAAATGGCTCAAAAATCCGCGATTGAATTGCTAGTGGAATACCTTTTCCAGTATCGGCAATTTCTACAACAATACAGCTATTTTGTTTATAAGTGCTAATCGTTATGTCGCCGAGGTCATCCATTGCATCAATGGCATTGTCAATCAAATTTGTCCACACTTGGTTGAGTTCACTGGCATAGGCATTGATGCGTGGCAAAGTGCGATCGTACTGACGGTGGACGATGACTCCCTTTTTCAGGCGATGGTTGAGGATAAGGAGGGTATTTTCAATTCCTTCATGTACATCTATTTCTTGCAACGGGGCTTGATCCATATAGGAATAGCCTTTAATTGCTTTTACTAACTCGGCAATACGGGAAGTACTCTGCTCAATTTCATTGATTAGCCCATAGGATGTGAGTGTCGCATCTAACCAAGTGAGGACGTTGCTCAGACACTCTGCGGGTATATTGTTGGCTAGAGTATCTAGAGTCAGCGGGTCTAGTCCGGCGTTTACCATTGTGGGCGCGAGTTTCCAAGCATTGTGTACTTGATGGTCTTCTAGCCAGTCTGTAACTTCGTCTTCTTTGTCGCTTTGGCTAAGGGTGTCGAGTTTGGGTGGATTGGCGGCGTGTTCTGTTGCTTGACGTTGAATCTCAGTCAGAAATTTTAGTTGTTCTTTTGAAAGCAAATTTAGCTGCAAAGCCAGAGTTTGAGAGTTTTGAAAATTGAGGCGCAATTGTGAAGCCGCCCGTCGCGCCGCCGCCCCTGGGTTATTCAATTCGTGGGCAAGACCTGCTGACATTTTACCCAGCGCCGCCATCTTTTCTTGTTGCCGCAGTTGCGCTTCCACGTCTTTAGTTCGCCCAGCCATAGCTGTGAGAATCACGTCAGCAAGGGGCGAACATTGGGCAATGATTTGTTTAAAGGTGTCGATGTCAATTCGTAAAACGCGACTGGGTGCGACGGCAGTTGCACTAGCAAGGGAACCCGAACCAGTCAGCATCGACAGTTCACCCATGAAATCGCCACGGTGATGAATAGCCAGCACTCTCGTCTCGCTACCAACAAGCTTTGTCACCTGAATTTCGCCTGCTAAAACCACGTGAAAGTTGTAGTTTTCACCTTCACTAAACAGCACATCGCCTGCATTCAGTTGGATTTCGGTGCCACGCTGCTTTATTTCCTCTAAAGCTTCATCGGGCAACTTCGGGAACAGCGTCATCTGATTTGGATCGTGCAGCATGACAACTCCTTTTTTATCGGGTTTTTGGATTTTAGATTAAGTAGGTCGAAAAAATAAATCATCATTCATCCTTTTTATGGAGTAAGGAATTACACAAAACCAAATTTATCCTGAATTTATCTCACTGACATATGAGTGAAGTAAGAGACGACACACACTCATATCGATACTCATGACTGACACATCCCTTAAAAAAATCCGCGTTTTTTTGTATAGATACGTGTTTAAATCCAAGTGATACCGTTTCTCCATGAAGCTGCGCTAAATATTCTCTCTTAGCCCCCCTTTTTAAGGGGGGTTGGGGGGATCTGATTTATGGCAACTTCATATAGAACTGGTATGATTTAATCAGTTCAATTGACGCGACGTTCGTAGTGTCTATTTCGGCTGCAACAACGTTGACTTCATACTCTTTAAAAAGATGATTTAGCAGTCGTGAACATCCTTCCTTGGCATAACCTTGTTGCCAAAATAGCGGGAAAATCATGTACGCGATCGCAGCTGTTCGGTTGGCATATACTGTAGCTTCCAATGTTCCTATGTATTTGCTTGATTGGCGAAGATTCACAGCCCAATTCAGCCATGCCTCTTGTCCGACAGGAGAAAGCCTTGAAGATAGCGCACGATATCGAGTCTCCAAAACCTGTAATGATGTAGGAGGTTCCTGTGGGATAAACTGATAAAGCCTTTCATCCTGCAATTGCATGTAGATATGTGCTGCATGAGATTCGACCAGTGGCTCAAGCAACAGCCGTGAAGTCTCAAGCGTTGTTTCAGGTGCAATCAATTGCATCATCACAGATAATCCTTTAATTGTTTCATCCTTCTACAACACCTTGCTGAGATATTGATGGACAAATTGTACGCAAATCGAACCTTCACCTACACCCGAAGCAACCCGTTTCACTGAATTATGACGCACATCTCCGACTGCAAAAACACCAGGGATATTCGTTTCCAATAAATATGGATCGCGTTCCTGCGTCCATCCCTTCGGACGGCGACCATCGCCCTTTAAATCTGGTCCTGTGACAATAAAGCCGCGATCATCTCGTTCCACGACGCCATCTAACCATTGGGTACGCGGTTGGGCACCAATAAAGATAAACAGCGAAGTCGCTTCAACTGTTTGCTTTTCGCCAGTTACGGCATTGGCAATGGTAATTGCTTCCAAGCTTGTCTCACCTTTTGCCTCAACCACACTCGAATGTACCTTTACCGTGATGTTCGGCGTTGACTCAATTTGGTTAATCAGGTAATGTGACATACTCTTAGCGAGGGAGTCGCCACGTACCAACATTGTTATCTGGCGAGCATACTTGGAAAAGTACATGGCAGCTTGTCCCGCCGAATTCGCCCCACCGATAATGTATACTTCTTCCCCTTGGCAGGATAAGGCTTCTGTCTGCGCTGCACCGTAGTAAACGCCAGCCCCAGTCAAACGCTCAAGTCCTAGTACATCCAATCGCCGCCACGATACACCAAGGGCTAAAATCATAGCGTGGCAACTAATTTCGCTGCCGTCTGCTAGGGTAACAAAGCGATACGGATCTTGTATGCGAATGCCCGTCGCTTCCTGTGGGGTGAGAATTTCTACGCCAAAGCGTCGTGCTTGTGTTACAGCACGACGCGCCAAATCGTTCCCACTCAAACCCACAGGAAAGCCTAGGTAATTCTCGATCCGGGAACTTGTCCCTGCTTGCCCACCGGGTGCTTCACGTTCAATCATCACCGTGCGTAGTCCCTCTGATGCACCATACACGGCAGCTGCTAAACCTGCAGGACCGCCACCGATGATAATTAAGTCGTAAAATGGATTGCCAGCTTGCGTATGTAACCCGATTTTCTCGGCAATTTGCACGTTTGTCGGTTGGAGGAGACTAGAACCATCGGCGAAGAGTACTAGGGGCAAATTTAGGCGATCGCAATTGGCGTATTCAGCCAACTTTTGTGCCTCTTCTGATAACTCGATATCTAACCACTCATAAGGCACTTGATTTCGCGCTAAAAAGTCTTTGACTTCATGGGAATGGGGAGACCATCGGTTGCCGATGACGCGAATACCGTCAAAGGGTGGGTGGATAGTCGCTTGCCAGTCATCAAGCAAATCATTAAGCACTGGATACAAGCGCTCTTCCGGCGGGTCCCACGGCTTCATCAAGTAGTAATCGATTTTTGTGGTGTTGATAGCGCGAATAGCTGCATCGGTGTCCGCATAGGCGGTGAGCAAAGCACGTTTCGCATTTGGGAACATTTGCAGCGCTTGTTCTAAAAACTCTACGCCGGACATTTGCGGCATTCGTTGATCTACCAAAAATAACGCCACCGGCTGATTACGAAGTTTTAATTGTTCCAGTGCTGTCAATGCGCTAGCACCAGACTCGGCACGCAATATACGGAAGCGATCGCCAAATTCCTGCCGCAGATCCCGCGCCACCGCTTGCAAAACTTCAGGGTCATCGTCAACCGTTAGGATTACAGGTTTAGCCATCGTAATTTGCCAAAAGGTTACTGCAACTATAGCGCAGCTTAGTTGTAGTAACCTTTTGGGGTAAATACGAAACACCCAAAGAGTCGAATCGAGCCTAACTGCTTGACAGACTGGAGGGTAGTTGAGTATTTACCTACTAAACGGTGTTGCGGGTATTCTCCCACTCTTCCAAGAAGTTTTTTATCCAAGCAGCATATTGTTGCTGGGGTGGCTTTACCTGATCTATTGCAGCCAGTGTACCAAGATTCAAAGTTAAGGTAACGTGCTTTTTACCCTGCATGTACTTTTGTGTATACAATTTTGCCTTGTCAGGGTTCCTTTCTTGCCACTCTTTATCAGTTTTAGGCTTAGACATTTTTTTTGCTTGACACAACTAGAACTTTAGTTGTAGTTTAAAACAAGGAGGAATAGTTATGCAAGTAGCTTACAAGTTCAAACTTCGACCAAATCCAACCCAATCTAAGCATTTTGACGAATCACAGCATCTTGTAGGCTACGTACAAAATCGCGCTCTTGGTGATAGACAACAAACTTATTTGCAGACTCTTATAGAGGGTGCGTACTGCGACCTTTATACAAAGAAAGAAGTTTGTCCAGAATATTTGTACTGTGATTTGTCAACCAAAGCAGTTTTTAGCCCTTTGCATTGTTCTGTTAACAAATCAGCAACACTGGGTAATCCTTGGAAGGAAGATAAACCAAATTTAAGGAGAGGGAAACCGGAACTCTTTGCTTACGTGCCCACTGCCTAATTTTCATGCACTAAATCGGGGGGAAGTGAAAGGTTACTGCATAAGAGCGAAATTAATACGCGAACTTGCAATTTTAGGCTCTAATTAAATAATTAATATCACTACAAATATTGTTTTCTATATTACTCTGTCTGCATAAATTCCTGACGGCGAGAGTCAGCAAATTTGATAGAAGATATGGAAAGCTATAAACAAGATTAATCATTCGCGTTGTTCGCGCAAATTTTACGCAAACAACTTGATGATGATAGAAGTGACTGGCTAATGGCTAATGGCTA
>CAZZYE010000532.1:0-5827 GCA_964658145.1 uncultured Stigonema sp. | reverse complement strand
CTTTTTAAGGGGGTCGCCGCAGGCGGAGAGAAGTTGCAAGGAGGGAAACCCTCCGAGCAAACTTCGGGGGGGATCATAAGACTTGGGGGGAAAAATCTTATCCGAGCAGTATTGCCCTACAATGTGGTCTAATTACCCTAATTGCTGTAAGCGCGATTTTATGACAATTGACTTCAAATTTTTGTGAGAAATCTGGGTACAGCAATTAGTCAAAAAAAACCGGAATTTGGGTTAAGTTATAGCTAGGTTATGTACGCGATCGCAGGACAAACTTATGAGCGTCCAAGTTTTTTTAGACCAGCCATTAGAAGAAAAAGTAGTAACTTTGGTCGGTGTTTCCTGGGAGCAGTTCAAGGCTATCGAGACACCACTTTTAGATAACCGAGAAGTAAAACTAACTTATTTGGCAGGAGTACTAGAGATTATGTCTCCAATCGGAGGTAAACACGAGTACGTAAAAAGAACCCTTAGTTACTTATTGGAAGCCTACATGAGGTCTAAGGGAATAAGATTTTATGGTCGCGGTGGGTTTACCCTAGAAGAACCTGGCTATGCTTCAGGCACACCTGATGAATCTTATTGCATTGGAACAGATAAGGAGATACCCGACATTGTTATCGAAGTAATTGTCAGCAGTGGGAGTATCAACCGAAAAGAGTTATACAAACCAAAAAGAGTTCCTGAAGTTTGGTTTTGGAAGTCTCACCAGCTACGTATATTCCACTTAAACCAAACTGGAGAGTACGAAGAAGTTTCCCGCAGTAGCTTTTTCCCAGATTTAGATCCCGCACTGCTATTAAAATATCTTGATTATCCTGACCAGTACGACGCTGTAAACGATTTTACACAAGCTATTCGCCCACAGCATTGACTGAATAATTATTAATTCGTAATTCGTGATTTGTAATTAATGGTACTTGTGAATAGACTGCTGCGCTTTGCTCGCAGCGCTACGCGATTTATTGATGGATAAAAACAAATTTTTTCCTTGTTTCAAGTCCTCGGATTTATCCCTGAGGTTATGTAAATTCAGAAAATCTTCCGTAAATAATGAATTAACTGTTGGCTCCGAGGCAAGATAGTAGATATATCATAATCGTATCATCATTCATAAATAGAATTGCTTACTCCTGACTAAGAGTGTCCAAATAAGTAATAATTGCTTCTTTCTTATCCTTAAAAATTCCTTTGGCTTTAGTAATTTTTTCATAGTCCTTTCTCCAATGTAACAACATTGACTCTGGTACATCTATCGTAATTGAATCTTCATCCTGAGATACAAGATAATGTCTTGGTATTTTGATTAGTGGCACAGTTTTTTCTCCTAATATTCCTAATTATAAGTAGTCATGCAAAATTAAATATACAATGTCCGAAGCGAATAGAGCGAAGCGCTTGGGAAGCAATCGCAGGGTTTTGGGATTGCTTCACTTCGTTCGCTTCGGACATAAATATTTTTGCATACGTACTTATGGGGTAAAACAAGGATCTCCCTTATGACTCAATACGCTTGCTGTTAGTAGCGTTGACTCCCTAAAGATCCCCCCAACCACCCTTAAAAAGGGGGGCTTTTACCCCCTGAAAATTCCCTGGCTGAGGTAAAAGTTACATATGCTACCAAACGCCTGAAGGGGGAAACTGCATAAGCTGCAACTGCTGGCATTTATTTATTTCATGCAACTATATAAGAATGTCTACCGCAGTTTCTTTCGGAGGGTTTCCCTCCTCAGAACTGCTCGTTGATGCGAGGCTAAGCAATAGCAATGGATGCTTCATCAAGATACTGGAACATTTTGCGAATCAGCCTGACTAGTGAAAGAGTGGGATACAAGTATTGTTTAGTTCCAACTGCACAGGAGTTTGTTCAAAAAGTTGCTCATTCTCACTCTGAGGATATACAAGCTGCTTTGCTACACTACTTTCACAACAAAAAAACTGTTGATGCTACAAGTCGCGCTGAAGCTGGGCTTTGTCTGAGGTGCTATGTTTCTGACCCCATCCTCAAAGCTTGCAAAAAAATCGATCATCTCTTTGGTGGTGAAAAGCAGTTCACATATCAGGATTTACTGCCATTTGTCCTTGATGATGATGGACAAGCTTTAGTCATCCTGGATAGCGATCGCCAAAATCAACTGATTCTCAGCAGCAATGGTGAAGCTAAGACTTCGGCTTACAAATTTTTCTCTGTGAAGATTTTGCAAACATTTAAGTTTGATTCCCAGCCGAGGATGAGCTTAGATAATTGGGCGTACTTACAAACTAAACAAAATCCAGAACTCAAAGATTTTTTATCAGAGTATGGTTTTCAGCATCTGAGCGATTGGGCACTGTTAAATAGAGCTAGACCTAAACAGCTTGAGCGTTTATCTGTGCGCGATCGCCATCTTGTAGAAGTTTTTCATGCAGTCTATCGTCGAGACCGACTTCAGCAACAGTCAAAGGGAGCAAGAAAATGTCCAGATCCCTCAACTGTCCAACTGCAAGAAATGCTTACCCGCTTACAAGAAACAAATGTTACGCTCAACTCCACCGTGGTGTTGATGAAAGAACTCAAACAAGTCGCTATCCTGTTAAGGCAATATGACATATGGAGCTATAGAGAACCTCTGGAGATTCAAGACCCGGATACTGGAAGTTATACAATTAGAGCAGATTTACCTAATGATTCCCTCAATGAATTAGATGTAGAGCAACGGGAATTTGTGGAGTTTTTGTATCCGCAGTTGAGTTTAGCTTTAACTGAAGCAATAAAGCAAGAGATAGGCGATCGCATTACCTGGTTGCAAAAAAGCCACAAGTATGCTATCTTGGCTCAACAACTCATTCCTGGTTTGCAGCTATATTACAGCCAAGGTATGTCTTTGAAAGATATTGCTCCCAGATTGGGAATGACCAGTTGGGATCAAGCTAGGCGGGTGTTGAATCCGGGGGAAATTCTTAGTAAGGTACGTACTCTGACAGTACAAAAACTTCTCGACAGCATTTTGAAGAAAGCTGAAGAAAAGGGTTTAACCAAACTTCCTCCTGAACCAAACTATCTTAAAACCTTAGCTGAGCAGATTGAAGCTTTTGCAGATGCAGAAATCTTCCAACAAGCAGCAGAAGAAATCAGAGCGGGAAAGAACCGGAGGATGAATAGTGCATATGCTCAACAACTTCGCATCTACTTAGAACAAGAATAACCTTTATCAGGAGCAAAGTAATGGTTAATTTAACTGATTTGAGACTCTTGCTCTCAGAAGTGATTTGGTTGGAACCAGAAGATTTCAACCAAGCAAGACAGATGAGCCTCGGGGCAACTGGTGAAGCACACCAGTGGCAAACTTATCTAAATATACTGGCGCTGCTTGGCTTTGAACAATGGCTAAGTGAACGCGTACCAGAGCAGTCAATCAATCGATATCCAAATGCTATTGACATTGTCTGTCATCTCAATGTTGGTGAATTTAAAGTTTGTCTAATTGCCACAGAACAACTACTTGATGAAGTGGTGAATGTTCCTCAAAATACTATTGAGCAAGCAGAATTAGCGGCTCATTTCTATGTAGTGATTGAGGTATTAGAAGAGTCAGAACAAGTAATTATTAGAGGCGTTCTGCGTCACGACCAACTGGTTAACTATCGTAGTCAGATCAATCTACAACCCATACAGACAGGCTACTATCAGCTACCATTGTCTTTATTTGATGCTGAACCAAACCACCTGTTGTTTTACTACCGTTTCTTGGCACCAACAGCTATTCCTTTACCTGTAGCCTCAACTGAATCTTCGTCTGTGCCATTTCCGGAATATTTGCAAGAAACCAGAATCAAGTTGAGTCGCTGGTTAGAAGGAGTTTTTGACGAAGGTTGGCAAGCCATTGATGCACTCATCAATCCACTCGCCAATCTAGCTTTCAGTACTAGGAATACTGAAGAGGGTACGAAAAGAGCCAAACTCATTGACTTGGGTGTGCAGTTGGGTAATCTAAATGTGGCGCTGCTAGTAAATATCACAGAGGAAACTGAGGATAAATTAGGTATTTTGATACAGTTACATCCAACAGGCGGGGAAAGGTATTTGCTGCCAGAACTCAAACTTACTCTACTATCTAAGGCAGGGGAAACACTTCAAGAAGTCACTTCGAGAGGTCAAGATAACTACATCCAAATGAAACCTTTTAAAGGTAAAACAGGAAACCGTTTCTGTGTTAAAGTAAGTTGGGAGGATTTGAGCATTAGCGAAAATTTTGAGTTGTAAAATGAATGAAACTAGAGAAGGGATAAAGACGCAAGAGCGTTGTGTTACACTAACCTTTAAGAGGGCGTCTTCTGGGCGTCTAAGTTAACGCACCCTTCTAAATTATGAATGAAGACGAAGTGGTACTCAATGGCTTACGGGTGCTGGTAGTGGATGACAATGCAGATAACCGAGACTTCATCGAGTTCTTGCTCCAAGAGTATGGCGCAAAGGTGGTAGCTGCAGCTTCAGCAGTTGAGGCTTTAGAAATATTTGCACTTGTTAAACCAGCTATTCTCATAACTGACATCAGTATGCCAGACAAGGACGGCTTTTGGCTCATTAGCCAAATCAGAACCTTGGAAGCATCCCTTGGAGGAACAATCCCAGCCATTGCATTTACAGGTACTAATATAGAAGCAGTAACGGAGGCAGGGTTTCAAGTCTATTTACGTAAACCCGTTGACCCAACTGAATTAGTTTTAGCTGTTGCTCAATTAGCTGAGAATAATTTGTAACTCATAATTGAGGTCTAAGCCCCTAGCTTTAGATATGGAAAAAAATAAAAGTATTTAATTACAACACCTACCAAAATTATGGAAAATAATTCAAAAAATCTGGTTGCTGTCGAAGACCTCTTAATCGCCGTGCAAGTTTCTGACGGAAATGATATTATTGTGATTCAAGGTGAAGCATCAGTTGATTTAGCCGAATTTGACCTCACACCTCAAGAAATTAAAAAGTTTAGCAAGATTCTCAGGAAAATCAATGCCTTGCTAGCAGAATCATTCCAAAAGCAATTTCCTGCAACCTCAGTAATTTCTGAAATTCGCTCACAATAATCATCGTGAAGCAATACCGTTCGGTTAAGGTAATTCGTGAAAAATTCATGCGTGTAGAGACGTTGCGGCGGAACGTCTCTACATAGGTTGTAAATCAGAAAATCATCTTATCCGAATCGTATTGCATGATGAAGGGAAAATTCTGCGCACGGCAAAATAATTCGTAATTACAATCAGTGTTCGCAATAACCCTCCACTGATTATAGACCACACTCATTAAAAATAGGCAGCTTTTTTGTACCCTTTTAATTACGAATTATAAATTAGTAATTATTTGGTCAGATGCTCTAAAGAACTTAGTCCTATCTTTATTAAACAGGCGATCGCCTGGATTGGTCCCAATATGGTTCAGTTAGAAGCGTCACTCGCTGAAGATTCCCCCAACTCCCCTTAAAAAGGGGGGCTTTTTCCCCCCTTTTTAAGGGGGGCTAGGGGGGATCTTTAGTCCGTAAATACTACTAACTGAACTGTATTGCGGTATAAGTGCATAAGTTTATTTAACAACTCCTATTAAGAATTAGCTTTGAAAAACAAGCTTAACTAATAGGTCGGCACAAATAAATCATCTTGGTTCGTAGTTGCGCTCATAGCGCTTACCCCTTCGGGGATGCCGTTCGCGCAGCATCTCCGAAGTGGTAAGTGATACTTTTTAACAACTAACAACTGTACGGGCGAACGGCAGTTCGCCCCCAATACGGTTCGCTTAACCCTAGAAGATCCCCCCAACCCCCCTTAAAAAGGGGGGCTATGCCTCTTGAAACCCCCT
>CAZZYE010000531.1:0-5831 GCA_964658145.1 uncultured Stigonema sp. | reverse complement strand
CCCGAACCGCTACAAGATTACCGATCTTCTTCTCTTCTTTCTTCGTGTACTTCGCGTCTTTGCGGTTCGTTAAAATAGGTAATCTTAGACCGTGAAGGGAGTAGCAATTACCAATAGACATCTCCAGAAATGATGTAGGGGCGAACGGCAGGAGCGCCCCTACCTTCGGTTTTAACGAACGCATAATTAATTTTCGGAGATGTCTAATTACCAATTACCAATTAAAAGTAATATAGCTGGCTGATGGCGATCGACCACAAGAAATCAGTAAACTGATAGAAGCCCTGCTATTATTGACTGATGACTGAACAACCTGCTAGAATCTGTATACTTGGTGGAGGCTTTGGTGGTCTGTACACTGCCTTGCGCTTGAGCCAGTTACCTTGGGAAACTACGCAAAAACCTGAAATAGTTCTCGTAGATCAAAGCGATCGCTTCCTCTTTTCTCCCCTTCTCTACGAACTACTTACAGGCGAACTGCAAACCTGGGAAATTGCACCTCCATTTGAAGAAATTTTACGAAATACAGGTGTCCGTTTTTATCAAGGAGTCGTGTCAGGAATTGACATAGACCAGCAACGAGTACACTTACAAGATGGACCAGAAATTTCCTATGACCAATTAGTGTTAGCGCTGGGCGGCGAAACACCACTAGATATAGTGACTGGAGCAACATCCTACGCTTATTCCTTCCGTAGTCTTACGGATGTTTATCGTTTAGAAGAACGCCTGCGAGTATTGGAAGAATCGGACAAAGATAAAATTCGAGTGGCAATTGTCGGCGCTGGTTACAGCGGTGTGGAGTTAGCTTGCAAACTAGCAGACAGACTTGGAGAAAGAGGACGATTCCGGTTAATTGAACTAAGCGATCTAATTTTGCGAACATCCTCAGAGTTCAACCGAGAAGCAGCAAGCAAAGCCTTGGAAGCACGTGGTGTATTTATTGATTTAGAAACGAAGATAGAATCAATTGGGCAAGACAATATCTCGTTAGAGTACAAAAATCAGGTAGATAAAATTCCTGTGGATTTGGTAATTTGGACAGTGGGAACGCGGGTAATACCCGTAGTGCGATGTCTCCCTGTGAAGCAAAACCAGCGTGGTCAAATCAGCATTACACCAACTCTACAAGTTCAAGATCATCCCGAAATATTTGCCTTGGGAGACTTGGCAGATTGCCTTGATGCTGAAGGTAAGCAAGTTCCCACAACAGCACAAGCTGCACTCCAACAAGCCGATCATACCGCTTGGAACATCTGGGCAACTCTAACTAACCGCCCTTTGCTTCCATTCCGCTACCAGTACTTAGGTGAAATGATCGCACTGGGAATAGATAGCGCCACTCTCACTAGTCTAGGCATCAAACTGGATGGTTCATTGGCATACGTCGCCCGTCGTCTTGCCTATCTCTATCGCCTGCCAACTTTAGATCATCGACTGAAAGTTGGTTTTAACTGGCTAGTCCGTCCTATTATAGAAACACTTTCTAAATAGCACGAGTGCGCACAAGACGCCCTACGGGAGGCTTCTGTCAAGCAAGCTGCTAGCTGAAAGCTGTAGCTATAGACGCTTATTATGGAACGACCGAAAGTTATTTTTTTAGATGCTGTTGGCACACTCTTCGGCGTTAAAGGCAGTGTGGGTGAAGTTTATAGCCAGATAGCGCAGGAGTTTGGCGTCGAAATTTCAGCCGAAACTTTGAATAAAACATTTATCCAGAGTTTTAAAGCAGCGCCGCCGCCAATATTTCTTTATGTAGAACCGCAAGATATTCCCCAGTACGAGTTTGAGTGGTGGCTTAGCGTCGTTCTTAAGACCTTTGAACAAGCAGGCGTTCTCAAACAATTTTCCGACTTTTCGACTTTTTTTAGTGAAGTCTATATTCACTTTGGTACTGCCGAACCGTGGTTTGTTTATCCAGATGTCCTAGCAGCTTTAGCAAATTGGCGGCGCATGGGAATTGAATTAGGAGTATTGTCTAATTTCGATTCCCGGATCTATTCGGTGTTGCAGTCTCTAGAACTGAGAGATTTTTTCGAGTCTATCACCATTTCCACTCAGGCAGGCGCTGCTAAACCCGATCCGAAAATTTTTGCTACTGCCTTGGAAAAACACAACTGTCCACCTGAGGCGGCATGGCATATTGGCGATAGCATCACAGAAGACTATCAAGGAGCTAAGGCAGCTGGACTGAGAGGTATTTGGATCAACCGTCTCACTCACAGTTCTATCCCCCAAAGAACTCAATAGTAGCACGTCGGTTTGAGCGAATTCCAGCATTAAATAAGTATAATAATTTACCATTATACGTATCTGACGAGTCACATCATTCTGGAAAACCTCGCTTCCATTCCTCGATAAATACAAGGGGCCGTCGTGTGTAGGCTTCACGTTAGTTTTTCGACATAACGTGACTCGTCAGCTATACGTAGCAAACAAGTTCATTATTTAGCAATACTTATAATTTATCAACAGTAATTTACAAATAAAATTTTCTCAGTTTTTACGATCCTGGTTGTTTCAATACGGTTCGGTTAGGCATATTCATCCCGCGAAGATCCCCCCAACCCCCCTTTTTAAGGGGGGCTAGGGGGGATCAAGTCTTATCCGAACCGTATTGCTGGTTGTTTGACAATCAGGGTTTTGCTTTTCTCTCTATTTTGTCTTCAGTCTCGAAAAATCCGCAAATATACTATTTATTATGTCTGGTATTTAACTTTATTCTAAAGATTTAAGGAAGAACACGGGAGCAGTATTTTTCAGCCCAAGACCCGAAGACATGAGAAATTGAGGAAGAGCGATGCCAGGAAATGAGCGGGAAAAAATACGCCACCTGTTAGTTGTCCAAGACCTTCAAGGGCAACGAACTATCCCCCTTCAAGAGGCTACTTATTCTCTGGGACGGGATACGAGGAACGCTATCGTCGTCCATTCTCGGTTAGTGTCGAGACAACATGCCATTTTATTGCGGGTCACTCTTCTAGAAACTGACCTATATGGCTTTCGGATTATTGATGGCAGCTTCAAGGGGAAAAGGAGTACTAATGGCTTATTCATTAATGGCACTAAATGCTTTTCTCATGACCTCAAGCATGGAGATCTGATTGAGTTTGGCAATAATCAAGTTCATGCCAAATACTATGTGATCTCCAACCTTTCAGAAAAAGCGTTTTCTGAATCTTGTGAAGTTGAAGACGTGTCTGGTTTCTTGTCGGAACAAGCCAGTCCCGCCAATCCCTTTGAAACTCAAATTCTCAGCGATGCGCTCCTCGAAGATGCTAGTGAAGTGGCACTAGTTCGCTTAGCGTCCTTCCCTGAACTCATCCCCAATCCGATTATCGAGATAGATTTAGAGGGACAGATAACTTATCTCAATCCAGCGGCTGCTCTGAAATTTCCCCAAATCAGAGAAGCTGGTAAGCAACATCCTATTATAGCAGGTCTTCCTACTGTAGTTCAGAATCTATTCGGGAATTCTTTTGTTCGGGAGGTGGAAATTGGCAAAGAAGTTTTTGAACAATCCGTTCACTATCTGCCTGAAAGTGATTTGATTAGAACTTTTGTCATTAGGGAGATTACAGAGCAAAAGCAAGCAGAAGCAGAACTACGCCAGCGCGATCGCTTGCTTGTGGGAGTTGCTGAAGCCGCCAATTATTTGCTGGTGGAAATGAACCACGAGACAGCTATTAACAAAGCCCTGGCTGCGCTGGGCGAAGCAACCGAGGCAGATCGCGCCTACCTCTTCGAGAATCATCCCCACCCAGCTACGGGAGAGATGGCTGTGAGTGTGCGGTTTGAATGGACACGCGCAGACCTTAAGCCTTCGGGTTACCACTGGCAGAATCAGCTTTATGAGGCTTCTGGACTAACTCGTTGGTACACTGCTTTGAAGAGTGGGCAGTCTATTAGCGGTCTGACCCGAGAATTTCCATTTACCGAACAACAACTCCTCACCCAAGATAATATTAAATCCCTTCTTTTAGTACCCTTACGACTGGACGATGAGTTCTGGGGTTACCTTGGCTTGGCAGACTGTTCAAAAGAGCGTCAGTGGTCAAGGCACGAAGAATCTACCCTTTTGACGTTAGCAGCCAGTATCAGTGGTGCTCGGCAGCGCCAAGAGGTGGAAGCAAGAATTCGCTACCAAGCTCTCCATGACCTACTTACTGGGTTGCCCAATCGCCGACTATTTTACGAAATACTTGCCACAGACCTACCTAAGGCGGTTCAGAGTGGAAAAAGTTTAGCCGTGATTTTCCTCGACTTGGATCGGTTCAAAACCATCAATGATACTTTAGGGCATTCGTTGGGAGACAACTTGTTGCAAGCAGTTGCTCAAAGAGTTAGAGATTGCCTCAGAACGGGGGATACCGTTGCCCGTTGGGGAGGCGATGAATTCACTATCCTACTGTCCCAAATAAATCATGTGGAAGAAGTAACTCAGGTAGCCCGGAGAATCCTAGCAGCCTTAGAGAAAGCCTTCTATCTAGAAGAACACGAACTTTACGTAAGTGCTAGCCTTGGCATTGCTTTGTTAGATCAGGACAGTCCTGATGCCGAAACCATAGTCCAGCATGCGGATACTGCTCTATATCACGCTAAAGACGCGGGAAGGAATAACTACCAGTTCTACACTGCTTCCTTAGATGTTAAAGCTCCCGAACTCTTGGCTTTACAGAAGAGCTTACGTTATGCCTTAGAGCGGGAAGAATTAGTAGTGTACTACCAGCCTCGGGTTAATATTGTGACGGGAAAAATTACAGGTATGGAGGCTCTATTGCGTTGGCAACACCCCGAAATGGGACTAGTGGCGCCCAATGTCTTCATTCCGCTTGCTGAGGAAAGTGGACTTATTATCCCCATTGGAGAATGGGTTCTGCTGACAGCTTGTATTCAGAATAAAATCTGGCAAGATGCAGGATTACCTCCTCTGACAATAGCTGTCAATCTCTCTCCCAAGCAGTTCCGCCAACCCAAACTAGAGGATACAGTGGCGATAATTTTAGCACAAACAAGGCTAGAACCGCACTTTTTAGAGTTAGAAATTACAGAAACGACCGCAATCGAAGATCTAGAATTTACTAAAACGGTGCTACATAAGCTGGAGCAGATGGGTATTCACCTCTCTATTGATGACTTTGGCACAGGTCATTCTTCCCTATCCCGCCTGCAATTCTTACCGTTCCACAATCTGAAAATTGACCGCTCTTTCATCAAAGCGTTGACGACTGATGCCAAAGTAGCTCATATTGTTACAGCAATAGTTACCTTGGGACAAAGCCTAGGGTTGAGGCTTACTGCCGAAGGGGTAGAGAAGGAAGAGGAACTAGATTTCTTGAGATCTATTAACTGCGAAGATGTACAAGGTTACTTATTCTACCCACCACTTCCTGCTATCAAAGCAACAGAAATCCTTCAAAGGAATTATGAATTATGAATTACTAGCACTTGCTCTCCAGCTGGAACTAATGTTTGACCTACTGGTAAAACAGCTAAACTATTGGTTAGAGCTAGATTAATTAAATTGCCGGAACTGTGACTACCGCTAGCTTTCTGAAATTCGTAACCGGACTCCCTACTCAAAAACATCTGACCCCAAAAGTAAGTTTCGCGTTTGCCGTCAGATCGCAGTTCATGACGCGATCGCGCTTTAACAAACCTTGGTTCCCAGCCAACAGCCAGTCCAGCTCGCTTTTTTATTGCTGGTTGCACAAACCGCCAAAAAGTCACTAACGCAGCAACAGGATTTCCTGGTAACCCAAAGTATAACGGTGAATCCGCAATGCGTCGTCGTAGGGGCGGGGTCCCCCCGCCCTCACACCCATCGGCAA
>CAZZYE010000530.1:0-5844 GCA_964658145.1 uncultured Stigonema sp. | reverse complement strand
CACAGGAAATTGAGTCATGAGTGTTTCTTCCTATCGCCCCCCCTGAACGGATACGATTTATTCAACTGGTGGATAATTGATGTTGTTCCTTCAGCATATTGTCTCAAGCTTCCATCTAATTTATATCGACGAACGTCAGTATTTCCAAGTCTAAGTTAGCATTTCCCCAAAAACTATCATAGAAGTAGCTAGTAAGGCTCTGGCTCAGTTAAAAGATAGCAACGAATTGCTTGAAGCTGGCTGATAAACTTCTACTAACGCAAGTTGCTATAGCAATCCGATTTGATTTTTGAAAAAATATCAGTAGTCTGTCCGTGTGTGTTAGCGCAGCGTACCGAACGCTTACCCTGGTGCGTTACGGACTTCGTCCTAACACACCCTACGTGTATTTCACAAATCAAATATGAGTCCTATAGTTACTTAATGGGTAGTTAGATTCCCAACTTTTTGATGAAGTTGGGAATTTTTTGAGCAAAGACTTCTCTAGGTCCAATGAATCTCTTTTGAACGAAAAGCTCTTTCCCAATCGTTCGCAATCACCTCCATCATATTGATCATTCCTTCATAGCCAAAATATGGCTTGTCAAGATAGGTTTCTCTGTTGGTAGGACTGAATAGATCAAAAGCAATTTTGATTCCCAATTCCTCTGCCATGTATTTTTCCCATGCCGAACCAATCACAGCATCAACATCAAACTCTTCTAAAGTCTGTTTTATCTGATATCCATCTGCCGAAAATGCCACACGGGGAGCAAGACCGAGGCTGTGTAGTTCTCGCTCCAGAATTGAGCGAGAATCAGGCATCGCTGAGCGAAATAATAATACTTCAGGAATCATCTCCAATTCTTCAAAGAGCATTCTGACCAGTCCAATGCCAAGCGTCCCATCCGTAGATACCGCAACTCTACAGTTACGATATCGGGGAATAATCATCAATGCTCGTTTGCGAAGTGTATCTACTACCATTTCTTCGCCTTGTTCTACCAGCGGTTCCACCCTTTCTTCGATCTTGAAATGTGCCGCCAATGCTTTCAACCATTGAGTAGTGTTTTTGACACCTATTGGTAAAGGTATATCATCAAGGATGAGGGGAATGTCATGGGTCTGTTGCATTTTCCGGGCAAACTTATACCCGACATCATGACTGAGAATAATATTAGCGGTTGCCTGACCAGCTTGCTCCAGTTCTTCAAATGAGGTATTATGAGAAAATACCGTCTGCACTTTAATCCTTAAAGACTTTAAAGTCTGAGTTACCCATTGCAAATCAGCCCACCAAGTAGGATTCAAATTTGCCTGTGGCGCAATGATATTTACAATCTTCGGCTTTCTACCCCTTCTCTTGGTCTGCCTTTGTTTTATGAAGGGAAGTAAAGCCTCTAAACCCATCTCCAAGCCATCATAAGTATTGCCTCGAAACCCACCGGCAAGCAAAGGAACGAGTTTGGCTTTGGTGTCTGGTTGAAGCTGGTTGCACAATCCCGCAATATCCTCACCAATAATGTCTGCCGCGCAGGTGCCAACGACAAACATTACCTTAGCATCAAAAGATTGATCCGCTTCTTTAATTAGACCTTTGAGTTTCTCAGACGCTCCCATAACAATGTCTGACTCAAAAAGACGAGTACAACCTACTTTCCGCTTTGTGAAATCAACTTCATGGGCATCATACCCAGCTGCGACAGTGGAAGCGCAACCCTGTGGAGAATGAATCACAATACTGACATCTTTAATGCCAGCAACCGTAGTTGCAATACCTTCAAGGGCACAGCCAACAACTGGGTCTTTACTATGGTCACAATTTTCAAAAGTTAGTCCAGCAGACATTTTCTCCTCCTGTTCTTTTAGGGTATTGACTATGGTGAAATCTTTACTTGCTATTCCTGACAACATTTTCCCCGTTTTTTCTCTGCATATACGGTACAATCGGGCAAGTCTTGAGCTAATTTTCCTGTCAGTGATTGAGCAGATGCTAACCCTGAGTTTTTAGGGAATACCATTTGCTTGGTTAAGGAACTGCGAGGTCTAAAGCCATATTGGAGTGCTGTCTGAATACACTTTGCCACCTTTAAGGCTCCACGATAGCCAAATCTGGGACGGTTTAAAATGGCATTTAAATCTACGACGGGAATATGAGGGAAACTCAAGGAAGAACCGAAATACACAACAGAGTCGGCATCGAGACCACCAATAAAATCCAGTAATTCATCTTCCGTTTGTTTCATGGACTCGTACTTACCAAAAGCAAGCGTCCCCTTCGTAATCAGGATTTCTGGGTCTAACCCCGTCTCCAACAGGTAGTCTACACTGGTTTCTCGTGCTTCCGTACTCCAGGGATGGAAGTTATAGATTACGCTACGCATCCCAAAATCACGCTCCAACATATGGGCAATGGACAAGCATTTGATAGCATCATGCCCTTCGATAATTGCTAACTTCCCTTCTATATATTTTTTAGCTTCCTCAAATTCGGTCTTGATTGCGGCATATTCCTTTTCCATCAAGGACGCTGCTTGTTCTTCCATCCCTAAATATTTGGCAGCCCCTTGGAGCCATTTTTCTGTGGCGCTGATTCCATAGGGAAGGATAGTAGAGTTCAGCGGAGTACCGAACTTGTCTGACATAGCCTTGCCAATGGTGTAGCCGAGATCCAAACATAAGGTACAGTTAACTGCCGCACTCGGTGCCTGCTTGAGTTCATCTAAGGTACAATCACCAGCGATTACGCTGTGAACTCGTGCTCCCATTCCTTCGATCAGTCGTACCAGTTCCTTGACATCGGTTTCTACTTCCGTCCTTTCAGGGCCCATCTTGGCACCCACAATATTGACGGCATCCGCTAGTTGTGCTTTCCGTTCTGGAGTTGGCGGCTCCATAAAGTCTACAATTTGCCGAAATACGATATCAAATCCACTGCGATACTCCCCTGCAAATCCTTCACAATGGATCGTCATGATCTCAGACTGGATTTCGCTGCGTGCCTTATTCACTACGTCATCAACACAGTCCCCAATAATTCCAGACGCGCAACTTGTTGCGACAACGATCGCATCAGGATGGTATTTTTGATCTACTTCTCGAATCGCGCCTTTTAATTCTTTTTCCCCGCCAAAAATAACCGCTTTCTCACTCATGTTCGTAGTCACCACCGGTTCATAAGGGGAACCACTATTGCGGCTGTTGGTCAGTTTGTATGCCCGCTTTACACCATAGGCACAGCCACTCGGACCATGAGAAATCACGATGGCATTTTTAATCCCACTTAAAATCTTCGTCGCAGTCCAGAATTTGCAGGGACGGGTATGACTACCTTGTAAGCTGGTCTTAATCTTACCCTCTTTTGCCAAGCGATACAGTTCGCTCAAATGTCCGTAAAATACGACATTCTTATCTATACTCTGAGTCATGATAGCTCTCCAGTTTCTCAATAGCTCTGCCGAATTCAGTCCTACCTTCCTCTGTAAACTGGGCGTCGAGACCGCTCTGTTTCTGATGCTGATACCAAATTGCATTCATATGTGGAACCATAGAACCGGCGATAAGCCGGTTCTACATATAGGGCAGACAAAATGCCTACGCTACATCCTATTTAATACATTTGAAGGCAACTTGGTATAAATGAGAGTGAAACGGTCATTGCCTAGTTGACAACTGATGTAGGATCGCGTTTGTATCGTAACCATTTAGGTAGAAATGCCATCCAAAAGTCTGGCAGGGTGGGGATGAATGACAAGAGTATTATTGCTGCGGTTCCACTGCCATCCCCCATGTATATCACCCTCCTACCAAACGTTTAAGAGCCACTCCCGGTCACGTTTGTACTCCATGTCTGCAAACAATGCGTTGGCAATGTTGTCTGCTAGCCTTTCTGCTCCTTTATAGCCAATCACGGGGTCTTTCCAGAGACCAGCACGGTCAAAGCTGGGGAAGCCCACCCGAACCATGGGAATATTGTGATCGATGGCAATGTATCGACCCTTGGAATGACCCAGGATTAAGTTGATGTCGAGGGATTTATCTTTAACGCGGCGCTCCAGTTCCCAGAGGTCTGCATTCCATATGACTTCAATGTCACAGGCTGCCTTCTTCTCGATCTCGGCAATTCTTGGGTCTTTTGTGCAAGCCTTGTTATCATCCCCTAACAACATCAGCACTGGCTCTAATTCACATTCCAGGCAAAACTCTGCTAGACCAATGACTAGATCGGGATCTCCGTAAATAGCTACCTTCTTGTTGGCGAAAAACATGTGGGCGAGATCCGCGATCGCATCGATGGCTTTTCCCCGTTCTATGACTAGGGATTCCGGTATTGGTTTCCCAGTCATTTTACTAATATTTTGCAGCCAGATGTCGGTGTTTTTAATGCCTATGGGCGTTGGGCCAATGATTGCAGGAACCTTGAACTTCTCGGTCAAAAATTCAGCCGCGCTGCCACCTTCATATTTGCATAAGGCAACGGTTCCCAGGGCATTGGCCGAATCAGCAATGTCTTCGATGGTTGTGTTCCCAAAGGCAAAGCTTGTCTTATCTGGCATGGTGGGCGCATCGAAGGTTTCTGTATCCAGTAATATGTTTGCTGGAACGTTCATATCTTTTAAGATGCGCTTAATTTCTGTGACATCTCCGGGGTTAAGCCACCCTGTAATGACATTCAACTTGCCAGTTGGTTCGCCTTTTTTTGCCAGGGTAGAAATCAGCGCATGTACCCCTACATTATACCCAGTGACCTGACTCCCTTTGTAACTGGGGGTATGCACAGGAACAAGGATAACATCGCGATCGGGATAGGTCGCCTTCAAATGGAGGTTTATCTTGTTAATGGCTCCTTCGATATCGTCCCCAATGGTCTCGGTTGAACAAGTCGTAATAATTGGAATAATCCGTAAATCGGGATATCGTTTTACAAGCGTATCTACGCCTTCTTCAATGCGTGGTACACCTCCAAGGACAGCGCTATTTTCATGGAGCGAAGAAGAAGCAATGTCAAAATTTTCCTTCAAATGCTGGGCAAAGATGAGCCGAACAAACATACTACATCCCTGTCCTCCATGCACCAGGGGTATACAATCTTTCACTCCGATAGCAGCATACTCGGCGCCAGCAGGCTGACAGGTAAATATGGGATTGATTATTCCCTTGCGTTCTTTCTGTTTTACGACTAAAGACATGCTATTTACTCCTAGATAATGTGGAATTCGTGATTTTGTTTGTTTGGCGTTGCTGAACGAACGCGAACAGCAGACAAAACTCTATTTCATCAAGAAGGGAACTCTTAACAGGGAACGGGGAACAGTGAGAAACCTCGTGTTCCCCGTTCTTGGTTAGGATGGACGATAATCCTTGGGAGTCCGAAACCCCTGCCTAAGAAAGGCAGTACGTTATGTTCGTGGGTAATATCCACTTACATAACCTGCACTGTTCCCTGTTCCCTTTAAAATCCAATTCAGCAACGCCGTTTGTTTAGTTGAATTACCGATCCAATTGCTTTAATAAAGCGAATGGTGCAATTCAGCATTTAGGGATTTGGTGATCGCAATATCGATCAGCCTGTTTTTAACAGACTCCAGTACTGCCTTCTTTTGCGCGTTATCCATCTTAGTTAACCATTCGAACTTACTTTCCAGGTCAACTACAAGGAGTTTTGCGTCCGCATAAAAAGCTCTGTCAAGAAGGGTTTCCATAACTACCTGTTCCCCAGTCAAGATTTTGACGGCTTGAGCGAGAACGCCATTGATGTTTTCCTCCCTATCCCATGCACGCGAGTGAAACTGCCACAAACACCGTTTTTGAATTAATGACGTGATTTCCTCAGTTTGCTGTTGAATGTATGACGCGATTTCCTCA
>CAZZYE010000529.1:0-5846 GCA_964658145.1 uncultured Stigonema sp. | reverse complement strand
TTAGCTATTAGCTATTAACAACTAACAACCAACAACTGACTAATGTGTTTCAAATTCTAGTAATTGATGATGACCCTGCTGTACAGATATTGCTGACAAGAATGCTGGAAAGACAGGGCTATGCAGTAATTGTCGCTAGCAATGGTGAGGATGGAATTACTCAGGCATTGGCAAGCCATCCGGCGCTGATTATTTGTGATTGGATTATGCCTGGGTTGAATGGATTGGAAGTATGCCAACGTATTAAGGCAGACCCTAATTTGTCCACAACGTTTTTTATTTTATTAACATCATTGGACTCGGTAGCCGATCGCGTCAAGGGGCTAGATGCTGGTGCCGATGACTTTATCACCAAACCTATTGAACACAATGAATTGCAAGCGCGGGTGAGAGCAGGATTGCGCTTGCACCAGCTTAGTCGGGATTTGCAAACCCAAAAGCAAATGTTAGAGGCAGAACTGGCAGAAGCAGCGGAATATGTGTGTTCCCTTCTACCTCTCCCAATGACGCAACCCTTCAACATCAATTTCCGGTTCATTCCTTCACGGCAGCTTGGAGGCGATTGTTTTGATTACTACTGGCTCGATGACAATTATTTAGCAATTTACCTACTTGATACTGCCGGACACGGACTCAGAGCTACTCTGCCCTCAATTTCTGTGCTGAATTTATTGCGATCGCGTGCCCTCAAAGGTCTGGATTACTATCAACCAAGTGATGTATTGTCAGCCTTGAATGACACCTTTCAGATGAATTATCAAAATGACAAATACTTTACTATTTGGTATGGGGTTTATAACAGAGCGAAGCGCCAGTTAATTTATGCTAGTGCTGGTCATCCACCAGCAATATTAATATCCAGCAAATCTCCAGCCCTCACTGAAGTCAAACGCTTAAAGACGAATGGATTGCCAGTTGGAATGTTTCCACAGGTAAAATATGTTGATGGGTTTTGCGATATTGAAGAAGATAGCACCCTATACATTTTCAGTGATGGGGTTTACGAAATCACCAAATCTGATGGGACACTTTGGACAATAGATGCTTTTATTAAAATGCTTACAAACTCAGATCATCCTGTTGATTCAAAACTTGAATATGTACTAAATTACCTAATTTGTTTAAACTCTAAAGAGGCTTTTGATGACGATTTGTCTATCATTCAACTCAAGTTTGATTAGTTTTTAGACATTATAACTTTGTGAAAATCCTCTTGATTAGGAAATATTTCAAATACCTTATCCATACCAGTAAGTTCAAATAATATCCTGACTTGCTCGTTAATCGAGCAAATAACTAGCTTCCTATCTGCTGCCCGTAGAGCTTTGAAAGCTAATACCAAAGCTCCCAAACCAGAACTATCCATAAAGGTCACATCTTTAAAATCAACTAATACAATTTTTGTATTACTTTGTCTTTCTATAATTTCAGTAATTTCTTGGCGAAACTCTTGAGACTTGGTGGCGTCTACACTACCAATAGGTTGAATAACTTGCACTTGATGTGTCATATATTTAAGCACTTTTTTGTGTAAATGATGTCCTAACTTTGCTAGTATATGCCTATCATAATTCATTTGAAAATAGTAGCCAGATAAAAGTAAGGAGTAATAAATTATTAACTCCACTGATAGGCTTTGTTTGTGCAGCCCATTCCCAGACGTTACATGTAACGTCTCTAAGATCTGAGGTCGTTTGCCTTCTGAGAGAGGATACTCCTAGTCAGATGCAGTACAACTGACGCGCCTCATGAGGTAATCGCCTCGTCAGATTTAGTATTCCCAGTTTTTGTGATTTCTTAACAACAGGTACCACAAAGTTAAAAGTAAGGAGTAGGAATAGAGTTCATACTCCTTACTCTCTCATATTAAGGTGAATTAATTGCCGATCGTCAGAACCTAACGAACAGACTTCTCTCGGCAAGCGGGGAGAGGAGCCAAAAGTCAATACGGTTGGGTTAACTATGTTCATCCCGCCGAAGATCCCCCAAACCCATGCCACTCCTCAAGGGCGCGCTTAACCCGGTGAGGTTTTGTGATGATGGGCAATTAGGGCGGACTTGATATCAAACCGGACTCACCTTAGCTCGATACAATAGCTTTTCGCCTTGACGGTAACCGCTATAACGTACCTTGACAGTTTCGCCTGGTTGTGCTGTTCCTTCCATGAGTTGGTGCAAGTGGGGATCGTAGGGTAGTTCTGCTCCCACGGGTGCGATCGCTTCTACCTCCCACTGTTGTAAAAGTCTTTCCAGGGGTTTGAGTACTAACGGAACTATATTGATCGCCGGAAGATTTGGATTTTCTCGCGCTTTGTGTGCTGCGGTGGGAAATTGCAATAACAAAGATTCTAGCAGTTGCAAACTCGACTGCTGAAACTCTTGCAGCAATACCTGTCGCTGCTGTTCGAGTTGTAATTGGGATCGCGAATATTCTCGTTTTAAATCTGCTATCTGTTGTAACAATTCTTGGGTTGGTGCGTCTTTGTCTCTCACAAAATCTAGCTGAGAGAAAGTTGCTACTAGCTCACTTAATGATACCTGTAGCACTTGTGACAACTTGAGCAGCACATCCATCCGCATCTGCTCAACCCCGAACCGTCGCAACCGCAAAATTTGACGCTCTGAAACGCCAGCAGTGCGACTCAGCGCTCTAAAACTAGGAATATTAACCCGTTGCATTAAATCTTGCAACTTCTGGGTGAAATCCATTTGATTGCAATTTTGAATTGAAGCCACCCTTAGAGCTACTCAATTTTTTTGATCTTATCTTGTCAACTTTAAACCATCTCAAGCTAAATTCAACTTCAAAAAATTGATCCCCAGCTCACCAAGGATGCCGAGAAAGCGATCGGTGTTTTGGGCAATCAGGGTTTCAAGCTGGTAGGTTGGAGTCCTCGCGCCTTTGCCACTCGTGTAATTTGCGCTCTGGGCGGCTCTGTCTGTAATGTGTAGTCTATCCGCCGCTGCTGTACTTCTTGGTAACCTCACATCTTGCACCACCGTCTTGTTGCGAAAATCAAAACCCAAAAAGCCTATTATTTCGTAGGGTGGGCACTGCCCACCAGCCTTCCCTATCGAAGGTGCAAGATGTCAGTAACGCAAAACAACCTCATGTTGAATCCAGTAATTGGCGATCGCACTCCTACCCTCTGATATCAAGTCCGGATGATTACTTATAATAAGCGACCTCTCCCCCAACCCCTCCCCTATTAGGGGAGGGGTGACTTTGACGCAAGTCAAAGGCGTTCTCGAGGTCAGACAGAACTAAATGATAAGTGATTAACCGGACTTGATATGAACGGTTACAAAAAATCCTTGATGAATTAATAAATTCTATATCTTGCACCATTCTCAAAAAAACCTAAAAAACCGGGTCTATCAACGGAAAAGTCAGGTTTTAAACTGAGTGATTTTCACATTGACCCGGTTTTTTTGCAATGCAAGATATAAGTTAACCTTCCCATCAAGGGATAGTAGTATGTTGGGATTGAATCATCTAATCCATTTTTTTCGAGAGCGTTAAACCCAAAGATAAGTTTTACAGTTTTCGCACACTGGCATTTCCTGATAGCATGTGCTGCAACGCCAGTAAACTTCTCCCGAGTGTATGTGGCGGAGTAAAATATCCGAACAGCAAGGGCAAGGATGCCTACGCATTTGAGTACGACTTGCAACTAGCGCAGTCGGCGAGTGCCTTGAAGATCTTAATAAAGTTTCCATTTTAAAAACCCTTAATTACTAAACAAAAAGTCTCGCTAAAAGTTATTAGCGATCGTGTTTAGTCCTACTCTTAAGTTAGAATAAACAACTAAGAAATAACAGTAGGAGATTTACCTAATAACTTAGGGAAAATCCCCCTTTAATTTTGTCTAGATACCAAGGTAGATGATCTTATATATTGCACCTGAAAATACCAATGTCAATTCCATAACTAAGTGCAATCAGGCGTATTCGTTCAATATCGAGTAAAAAACAACACAGCAGTAACTGTGGAAATATTGTTTGAAATGCAAGTTGTGCGCGATTTCCCCAATTAGGGAGATATGTAGTAGCGCTCGATACTTCGTTCCTTTATTTCCCAAGGGATCGCCCCAGGTTTGTAGAATGCGCGTTCCACATAGCACTCAAGGTTTAGGCGATCGCCATTACTATTTCATCGCCTGCTTATTGCCATCCTACCAATCTTGTAGTGGTTTTGAGCGAAGTGGGCGAGTTATCCTTAACAAACTTTTTTTCTTGAGCTAAATCCTTGAAATAGTAGCCACAGTACCGCCATACTGACCGCATACATAAGCAGTGACTTGCAGAATACAACTCTTCGTAAAACTTGTTCAAATCTTCTCAATTAAAGGTAGCACATTCAATGCCTGTAGAGAACAATAGGTATAGATCACAACTAGAGTGCAGTTGCTGTACGCATACTGCAACACCTTTATATAAGTAATAACAGTTACAAGAACATGGATTTTATTAATCAAGCCAAACAGCTAACAGATACGGTTAGGGACAAATTTCAGGCTGGCGCTAATAATGCAGCTGATAATATTGATGGTGCGATCGCGCAAGTCAATACGGCTGTTGCTGAAATTACAGATAGGGGAGTAGCGACAGTCAATGAGTTTACAACTGCTGTACAACCAGGTATGTCTGTTCTCCAAAATGCTGGTAAATCACTTAGCAATATGACAGCCGGTGCTGTTGGATTTACAATAAGTAGTCTGCGAATAGCAGATGCTCTTAAAGACCTGCCAAGGACAGCAGAAGAACTGACAAGAGAAATGCCCAAGATTGCTAATAGGCTGAGGCATCGGGCTGGTATAAGGGTGGGAGACTCTCCTCGCTCCGATCTGGATGTAATAAAGCTGTTTGAGAAAATTCCCGGCACTTCCAAGTTGGGAGCCAGTGAAACTAATATTCGTCAGTTCTTAGCTGACAAACACGGCAGCCACGTTATTCCTCGCTCTAAGGGAGGAACGAATGTAGCTGACAACATTGTTTGGGAAATAGGCACTGATAACCTCCGTCGTGGTGCTAAAATCATGACTCCTGGTGAACAAGTTTACATCCGTGTCTACAACGCTGTTGACTCTGTTGTTAAGAACTCAACAACGATCGCTAAACTTGGTGTTGCTGCTACTGGTACCGCTATCCTCACCCAAGCGGTTGTCACTGCAATTTCTTACTCCCTTGACCTACACCGTGGAGATATTACAGTTGAGGAATACAAAAACTTAATTATTCAACAAGCAGTTAGAACTGGGATCGCAACTCCAATTTTCTTTCTGATCTTTATAGCCGTCTTAGCATTGTTCCCAGAAATAACTTTCCTGCTATCTGCTCCGGTAGTTGTTGCAGGCTTTAATGCCGCCTTTGGTATTAGTATCGCTATACCCATTGTTCAATCAATCATTCGCCACGTTGAAGCTGGAGGACTTGGTGAAGAAGTTGCTGATAGTTATCAAAACTTAATAAGTGGTACATAGATCGTGCCTGTGGTAGCGTCATCGGTAGGTGTAGACCAGATAGGAGCACCTTTTGATCCCCTGCTCGCTTCTTCAGGTGAATTGCCGACGCTCTTAAAGACTTACCAAGAACAGCAGAGGAACTGGCAATCTTAAATGCCCAAGATTGCTAACTGAGATCTTGCACCTTCGATAGGGAAGGCTGGTGGGCAGTGCCCACCCTACGATCAGCATGGGCTTTTTCGGCTTCGATTTTCGCAACAAGGCAGTGGTGCAAGATATGATCTGATATCTTGCACCAGCATCAAAAACCGGGTTTCTTGCAAATATTCAGGACTTACGCAACTGGCATAAGGCGATCGCCACATTTAGTACATAAGTATT
>CAZZYE010000528.1:0-5847 GCA_964658145.1 uncultured Stigonema sp. | reverse complement strand
GCTTTTTCCCCCCTTTTTAAGGGGGGCTAGGGGGGATCAAAGCCTTAACTGAACCGTATTGAATTTTGTACTTAGAAGCCCGGTTTCTTTAACCCTCTTTTATCACTTTCGGTAGATAATAAAACACAACCCTTACCATGAAAGAGTTTCGCAACAAGGAAAGTTTAATGACAAATAAGGGGATGCGATCGCTCTTATGCTTGATTGTGTCTGTTGTTCAGAAGAGGTATGGTATTTTTATTTTCCCAGAGTGATAGAAGAGGGTTAAGAAACCGGGCTTCTTCAAAGGTTTGTTTTTAGCATCATGGATCAATAGCTGTCAAGTCGCTATCTCCCTACTCTCGATTTAGAGGAACCTGTACCTCAATTAATTAATTACGAATTACGAATTATTCGGTCCGCTACAACCCGCCACGACCGTAGCTGTAGAATTGTAGCCTTCCATAGCCAAGGAATTGACCATGAGCTTTTTCACCGGGTGGAAATGCCGTGACTCCAAATAAATATACACCTGCAACCGATGGGTTTTGCTCGGGTTTGAGAGCAATTGTAATGGTTCTACCTGCAGACACTGGCGGATCAAATGTTAAAGATATTGTTCGCGTCTTGCGATCGTTTGTCGCATCTTTCAATGCTAATTTTTGTCTTTTGCGGGAACGGTCTCCTTCAAAGACAGAAGTATCTTTGAGATCAAAGCGAATCCGGTCTACTCCTTCATACTGGTTAATTGTAATTTGTTGCAGCGGTTCTCCTGCAGTCTCTGGTAGATCAATAGTAAAGTAGTATGTCGCGCCCGTTACATAAATATCTTTATAGGTACTTACTGCTCCGACAAGGCGCGGCGGTTGGACAAAATATACTGTGCCATCTTGCAACTGAACTGCACGACTCAAGCTGACATTGTATCCACTAATTGCTATTGTACAAACAATTGCTGTGCCAAACAAAAATGCAAACCGCATTGCTATATCCACTTAGCTGTAAGCAGGCTAAAAGCTTTCTTTAACTCTTTTTAATATCAGAAATTATTTCTGATATCTATATTATTACCAAAAATCTACTTGCTCTTTTTAATTTTTTAAATTATGAAATAATTCTTAAGAAGTACAACTACAGTTATTTACTTGAAAATAGCTGTAATATAGCACGCTACGCAACACATCAGCAGTTAACCCGCTCTCTTCGGAATGCTGCTGCCTGTTATTGTGTAAAATTTGCCATAACGCTTCGTTTCCAGTAGACAATTGACCAAACTACTGTTTTCCAGTATATTATGAATGATGCAGATAAATTTGAATGGGATTATCAAAAAGCTCTCGTAAACTACACCAAGCACGGTGTGCGTTTTGACGAAGCTTCTCTTGTATTCCGAGACCCATTCGGTATTGAGAAACTAGACGACAGAAAAGCCTACGGTGAGGAAAGGTTTATCCGTATTGGCATGGCAGGTAGCAGGCTTCTAATGGTCGTTTATACGGAACGAGGTGAGAAGACCAGAATTATATCAGCACGCGAGGTAACAAAGAATGAACGAAACGACTATTACCGCGAGAATGCACAAGGATGGAACGGTGGTTGAGGTATTGCCTGACGGTAGCGAAAGACCTTTTCCCAAACAACCTATGCGTCATATGACAGAAGAAGAAATTCATGCGGCAGCTCAAAGCGACCCAGACGCGCAGCCGCTTACCGATGCGGACTTAGCCCGTATGCGGAGGGTATCCCGTGTAAAAATCATTCGTCGTGCGTTGCAGTTGACGCAGGAGGAATTTGCAGCGCGTTACCATATTCCGCTTGGCACTTTGCGGGACTGGGAGCAAGGACACAGTGAACCAGACCAGACCGCGCAAGCGTACCTTAAGGTTATTGCTGCCAATCCTGAAGCTATCTATCAAGCGTTGCAATTCAGCCCTCATTGAGAGCCTTCATCTGTTCTATCTGCCGTATTCTCGAAAAGGGTCGTTTTTGAAAATCTCTGCGTTCTGGTCACTGCCTCACGCAACGATGCGGCATTTACATTCTCAAAAATAGTTCTTGAAATAGTATTCTCATTACTCCATTATGATGGTGAGTTTTGAGAATAAAGGGGGTGAATCATGCTTATCGGGTATGCCAGAGTCTCCACGCAAGACCAACTCAACATTGAGTACCAATTCATTATGACTTCCTGTGGTATTTCATTAACATGAAAATCGCTGTAAATGACTGAAATCACAAATAAATAATGATTTACATCATCTATATTTAAGTAAGTCTCAATTTATTTTTTATATTTAAATACCTCCTAAGTATTTAAAAATATGTTTTTACGCTGTTTAATGGTTATATAGATGAATTTATGAAGGAGAAAATTAAGAAATTCATTATTATTTATAGTAGTTTCCTCGTTTTCTATATCATTATTACTTGCATTAATTCATGCTGGATTTACAATAAATATTTTTTCTACGATATTAGGATTAACTTTATTTTTATCAGGTGCGCTCTTATATTTTAGGAATAAAAATATAATGAAAAATCAAGCTAGATTAGTAGAGACAACTCAGGTTGAAGTAATACCAAACAATTTAAGAAATATTTCTACAAATTGTGGCAATTATACTGAGACAGTTGGAAGAGATTCTATTGGACGCGATTCTATAACTAAGAATGTTAAAAATATTACTATTGGAAACAAAAACGTAGAAATAAACCAGATGTATTAATAATTAATCGTTCTAGCCTTGTTAATGAACCGAGGTGGAAAAAGGAATCAACTGTTACTCAAGGTACATCAATTCCTCTGGTGATTGAAGTGGTTAGTACCAATTGGCGTACTGATTATTACATTAAGCGCAGTGTATATGAGGAAATCGGTATTCCTGAATATTGGATTGTAGATTACTTAGCTCTGGGTGGCAAGTCATTTATTGGCAATCCCAAAAAACCTACGATCTCGGTTTGCTCTTTAGTTGAAGGTGAGTACCAGATCACTCAGTTTCGGGGTAGCGATCGTATCCAGTCCTCAACGTTTCCAGAATTAAATTTGACTGCTCAACAGATTTTTAATGCTGGGAGTTAAGGTGCGGACGGGATTAACCACATTTTGCAATATCTATGCGATCGCAACTGCGGCAGTAGTCGGGGTTCAGTCGGGATACGTGCAAATTGGGACATGTTGTAAAGTTTTGTAACGCCAAAGAGTCAAAACCATTGATTTACCGTTGTTTCAAACCGTGGCTTTGATGTAGACTAAATATCAAAACATTATGAGTTTGTAAAAAATAATTGATATTTGTTGTCAAATTAACTGTTTAGGTTAGAAACTAAAAACAACATCCACGCAATTATTAACCATGAATACTATTTCCTCCATTGAATTTAAGCGACCGATTTGGCAAACTGTTGCCATGCTGACTTTAGGCTTCTGGCTCAGTGCTAGCCTGTTTTTAGATTGGGTAGTTATGCCTAGTCTTTATATTTCTGGCATGATGACTCAAGCAAGTTTCGCTACAGCAGGCTATGTAATATTCTGGAATTTTAATCGTATAGAATTATTGGCTGCTGGCATAGTCTTAACTGCTGTGTTGGCTTTAAGCAGTACCCAATCTAACTGGCGTCGTGGTGGTATTGTTTTATCCGTGCTACTGCTAGCGGTGTCTCTAAGTAATACCTATCTCTTAACCCCGCAAATGTCTGCTATTGGACTTAATCTGAACCTATTTCAGGCAACTGCTGAAATTCCGGAAAACATGAATCTATTGCACTGCAGTTACTGGGTACTGGAAGCAGTAAAACTAGTTGCAGGTGGGGCACTTTTTAGCTGGTGCTGGAGACAGCAAGCATAGCTACGGGAGTGTTCGCGCTTATCTTGTTACCAAGCTTTGCACGATTTTGTAATAATTTGCAACGGATAAATAACGGATGTAACGGATTGCTCTATCTGTAAGTATCATGGACAAAGCATCCGTTACATCCGCTACCTAATCCGCAGAAGAGTCTTTGCATGAGGTATTATTCGTTCACTACTTACTGGTGATAGGATCTGTCGGTTAAATGTGCGTATTTACCGATTAAATTTATTGATTAGGAAAGACCATGGCAGATCCTAAGTGGTGGAGAGAATTTCATTGGGCTGAATATGGTGCAGAACTGGTGGGAACAGCGTTCAACATCTTTGTAGGACTGAGTGCCGTCGTCTTTGATTTTGGCAAAGGCTTGCCAATGGAGCAGTTGATACCCAATCATAGCACTCGCCTGCTGATTACAGGGCTAATTTTTGCTGGCAGTGGGTCAGTGTTTGCTATTTCGCCCTTGGGCAAGCTGAGTGGGGCACACATCAATCCTTCGGTAACGCTAGCTTTCTGGGCACAGCGGAAAATGCATCGTCAGGATGTGGTCGGGTATATTATTGGACAGTTCATTGGGGCAACTCTTGGCGCTGGACTGCTTGCTACCGTTTGGGGAAGTTATGCTGCCAGTGTTAACAACGCCATGACCCAACCAGGCGCTGGATATCCCCTTTGGTATGTGTTTTTGGCAGAGGTGGGTATTACCTTTTTGCTAGTGCTGTCGATTTTCATTTTTGTCAGCCACGATCGCCTGATGCGCTGGACACCACTAATGACCTGGCTTATGGTAGCTACGATGGTTTGGTTAGAAGCTCCCATTTCTGGCGCCAGCCTGAATCCGGCTCGCAGCTTCGGTCCTGCCCTAGTTACCAGATTATGGCAAGACCAATGGATTTACTTTATTGCTCCACCACTTGGTTCGTTGCTAGCGGTCGGTGCTTTTCGTTTAATGACATTTGGAAAACGTCAAATTCTTACGGGTAAACTTTTTCATGTTCCCAATTATCGAAGCGTTTTCAAAAATGTCAAAGCACCTTGCCGTCAGGATGATCGGATTTTTCACAAATAGTCACAAGAGGTGCTGAGTGCGAATTTTCCGACTCTTGATTATTCAGGAACAGCAGGCGTATGGCAAGTATAGCAAATCCCACAGCAGCGATCGCTTTCAACAACCTTGTAGGTAACAACTCTGCCACTGCTCCCCCTGCTAATGCACCTAAAAGGCTGGTCAACAGCAGTGCACTTGCTGCACCGAAGAACACAGCACGGGTCGATTTACAACGACCTGAAATCGCGATCGCGGCTAACTGACTTTTGTCGCCTAATTCCGACAAAAAGACTGTAATAAAGCTTAATCCTAAAAGATGCCAGTCCATGTTTGTTGGTTGTTGGTTGTTAATTGCTAATTGCTAATGGCTAATTGCTAATGGTAACAATTAGCTATTAGCCATTAGCAATTAACTATTGACTACATCGTAGAACAGCAGCAGGGAAATCAGCAGCATAAGCGCCCCTGCGGCTTTTTCTACAATTTTTGGAGAAAGTCGGCTTGCTATCCAGCTACCTAAAAGCACACCCAACAAGCTGGTAGTTACCAGTGCAGCTGCCGATCCCAGAAACACCACCCAGGGAGAATGGGATTGTGCACTCATTAACAAGGTCGATAGCTGGGTTTTATCACCAATTTCTGCCAGAAAAATTGTCAAGAACGTGGTTACGAAAACTGCTGCTGTAGATTGTACAGATGATGGTAACTCAATTATGGTGGATTGCTCTAAGGAGGAGCCAGTACTACAGGCGGGTTTCCCGGCGTTGGTAACTGGAGTTAGTTTCTTACCCAAAGAAACTGTCTGTTGCGCAGTTGAGTTGAAGTCAGTCTCGTTTTTTTGCTCTGGCTTGCTTTCAGGCTGAGATATACAAGCGAAGTTGACCGTCGCAGTGTCCAGTTTCACAGGTAGTAGTTCTGTCGCTAAGTTATCCATCATATTCTTCTCATTTTCTCAGCCTTTTTTACAAA
>CAZZYE010000527.1:0-5865 GCA_964658145.1 uncultured Stigonema sp. | reverse complement strand
CGACCGCCGCGTCCATGGTCAGCCATTGCGGGAGCGCGTGTTTGCCAGCTACCACCACGTTCACGTAGTGTCGGCTGCGCAGGCAGTGATCAAAGACCGACAGCAGACAATTTGCATCGGGCGGTAGATAAACACGCACGATATCGGCCTTCTTGTTGATGACGTGGTCGAGGAAACCGGGATACTGGTGCGTGAAGCCGTTGTGATCCTGCTGCCAGACGTGGGAGGCAAGCAGGTAGTTCAGTGACGCGATCTTCGGGCGCCAGGGCAGTGACAACGTGACCTTTAGCCACTTGGCGTGCTGACTGAACATCGAGTCAACGATGCGAATGAAGGCCTCGTAGCTGTTGAACAGGCCGTGCCGCCCGGTCAGCAAATAGCCTTCCAACCAACCCTCGCACTGGTGCTCGCTGAGCATCGAGTCCACCACGCGTCCTGCTGGTGCGAGGAATTCATCATTTTTTTCTGACACGGCGTCCCACTGACGGTTGGTGACTTCAAACACCGCGCCCAGAAGATTCGAGAGCGTCTCATCGGGACCAAAGATCCGGAAATTACGCTGCTCCTGATTCAGCTTGGCGACCTCACGCAGGAACTTACCCAGCACGAGCGTATCCTCGCCATCAACGGCGCCGGGCGAAGGCACATGCACCGCGTGGTCGCGGAAGTCCGGCATGCACAGGTCACGCAGCAGCATGCCGCCGTTGGCGTGGGGGTTCGCGCCCATCCGTCGGTTGCCCTTCGGTGCCAGCTCGGTCAATTCCGGGATGAGTCGGCCATCCTCATCGAAAAGTTCTTCTGCCTTGTAACTTTTCATCCAGCTTTCCAACTGCTGGACATGATCGGGATGCCCGGAATCCACCAGCAGCGGCACCTGGTGCGCCCGGAAAGTACCCTCGATTTGCAGGCCATCGACGACTTTCGGTCCCGTCCAGCCCTTGGGTGACTTGAGGACGATCATGGGCCAGCGCGGCCGAGTGATGTCGTTTGTGCTTCGCGCCTTCTGTTGGATTTGCCGGATGTCCTCGATCGCCTTGTCCAGGGTTCCGGCCATGAGTTCGTGCATCTTCTCTGGCTCATCGCCTTCCACAAAGTAAGGCGTCCAGCCGGGAACCCTGCAGGTCAAAGAGCCGTTGGGTCCTCTTTATAGCCGAAGTTTATGCAGCTTGTGCATAACCCATTTCCATGTCAGGGAATTTTCGTGCTATCAACAAGTTTTTGCAACACAACCGTATTCAGCAATCCTGCCTAATTGCGACCCCTGAGGGCAATCAGCAACCGCAAAATGAAAATGAACAAGTTGATGTACGTCAGGTACATTGATAAAGCAGCAGGCAAGTACTGATCGTTACGGTAAGTGCGGGGCAGGATGTAAAAATCTACAACTGCTGCCCCAGCGAACAAAAACACCCCTAAACTAGAAATGGCAATTTCTAGCCAAGTTGGTGTGTAAACACCGAACAATCCCAACAGCAGTTGACCAAAGACAACAACAACCAGTGCTAGTACGCCAAGCCCAATTGTTCTCCTCAAGGCGAAGCCGTCGCGATCAGAGAGATTATAACCGATTTGACGGGCGGCAATAAAGGTAACGCCACAGCCCAAAGCGGCAAAACCAATTCCTGAGATGCCCACACCAAGGCTTCTCAGGGCGACAAAGATTAAGCCAGTTAGGGTATACCCCGTAAGTAGGCTGTAGGTGGCGAGGAGGGGCAGTGCAGCCTGATTGTTTCCCCTTTGTGCTACAGCACTAGCAACAAAGAACAGAATCAACTCCAAGACTAACGCCCCCCAGAATGTGGGCAAAAATATTCCTGGATTTGTATTTATAACTCTGAGACCACCGTAGATGCCCAGTGCCGTTAAGACCAAACCACCACCTACATAGGGCAGAGCGTTGGCAATGACATTTGAACCGACTATTGCATGACTTTTGGCCTCACGAATGGCGCCATTGATATTACTGGTACTACTCATAGAATTTTCGGTAGTGTTATAGATTTATTGTTTGTCTTTAAATCGGTAGACCAAACTCAAAGCGATTTATAAATAAACCAATGACTAAATCATGCATCACCTCCGACGAGCGAAAAGCAAATTTTCTTCTTTATTAGTCTCTTAATTCGTGACTAAAGTTCGCACTTCTTGTTATCTGGGTTGGGTAAACCGAAGGCTGGATTGTCCATTCAAGTCTTCGGTTTACCCAACTCGATACTCGTAGAATTCAAGAAACTTAGCTTTTAGCTTTGTCTGAACCGAGTCGAGTTTCGATTGAATCGAGAGCTATGGTTTCTTTTGCCGTCAATTGAATGTTTACAAAATTTTCCCAATATAATCTCTACCTGTAGAATGTTTTAGTAGAACTTATACAAATCACACGCGATTTCATTCGCTTGCTAAAACATAATTGCTCTTACCAACAACTTCCTAGAGAAGCGTCGCTGGCGGACTTTTACCGCTATATTTAGGGCAAAATGTTAGTCATCTTAATCTAAGTTAATTCGGGAGTAACGCGAAAAAGTGAGATCAAACCAAAAAAGGGCTATCGCTTCCACTTCACACTGATAAAAAAGTTTTTTTAAAACATTAAAGTTAGTGATAATACTATAGTTGGTTGACGAAAAAAATCTCTCATAAGGGCTTGGGAGGTGGATTTTACAGTTGATAGAAATGTACGACACGCAGAAAATAACCCGCCGTTAGCGAGCGTGAATTCTGACAAGTTTTGAATGCTCCAAGGGCTTTTGGCTAAAATTAAGCACCTTTCGTCGCCGGATTGATCGATTGAATGTAAATATTTAGGGCTAGTAAGTCAGTGAGTGAAGACGAGGTAACACCATTGCAGTTAGAAAGATTGCCAATTGCGTCGCCACAATACTGGGACCGGATGGCAAATTAAACCAGGCTGAAATCACCATCCCGAACACGGCACTTAACGCTCCTAGTCCTACTGATACCAAGATGTAATTTGTGAATGTGCGACTAAGCAGTCGGGCTGCACAGGCTAGAATCACCACAAATGCACTAACCAGTAACACACCGATCGCCTTAATTGAAATTCCCACTACTAACGACAGCAGCACAATGAATACCATGCGATGAGTTGATACTGACACACCACGAGAGATCGCCAATGGTTCATCCACAGTCAGTAACATCTGTGTTCGCAACGTCAGCCCAATGAACAGAATGCAAACGATTAACAGCAAACTGCTTAAAACTAAATCCAGTTGTTGGACTGCCAAAATATCGCCAAACAAAAGGTTATTTAGTCCGCCTTTGTATTGCCCCACAAAACTGAGGGTAATGATGGCGATCGCCATAGATGAGGAAGAGATGATATTGAGCAACGCATCAGTCCATAAACGGGTGTGTTCCAATAGGTAGGACACCGCTAAGGCAAAGATGACCGCAAATGGAAGTAAAACCAGGGAGGGATTGAGTCCTAATAAAAATCCGATGCTAATGCCCAACAAGGCTGAATGTCCCAGTGCATCAGAGAAGAAAGACAACTGTCGTAAAACTGTAAAGCTTCCCAAAATCCCACCTACTATCCCTGTCAGGATACCGCCGATCAATGCCCGTTGCATAAAAGGTAGTTGAAACAGTTTTCCATCGAGTAAAACGTGGTGACTCGAACATTCAAATCCTTTGCAATTGCCGCAAACGCACCTTTCCCAACTTCAGGTTCCGCTAGCAGGGTTTTGAGCTTGGTTGCCTTAACCATCTGCATGATCCGCTTAACATCATCGGGGGATGGATTGTCTTCCGGCACATCCACCAGAAAGATGGCTTTCAAGTTGTAGCTCTGAGCAAAGTAGGGTGCAAAGTCGTGGAAGACAACAAAGGTCTTACCCACAAAGGGTTGAAGCATTTTTGTGGTTTCCGCATCCAGTTCTTGCAACCGTTGCATATAAGCGGCTGCATTGTTGCTGTAAATCTCTTTCCCACCGGGGTCAGCAGCAATTAACCCATCCCGAATGTTTTCTACTTGGCGGATGGCTCGCTTAGGGTCAAGCCAGATGTGAGGGTTGAATTCTCCGCGATAGCGAAGCGGTAGCGGGTACTCCCGCGTCTCGTGTCCGGCTGCTTTCTGGTTTTTACCCGCCCGAAGATCATGGTCATGCCCCTCAATAGTTTCAGTTGAGATCGTCTGCACTCCAAGACTTGAGTCAATCACTTTCAGGTTGGCATTTCCAACATTTTTAACCATGTTTTCCAGAAATGCCTCCATCGCCAGCCCGTTCTGAACCAACACATCAGCTTTAGCCAGCTTCTGATCATCCTCAGGTTTTGCCTGATAGTCATGCGGATCAGCATTGTTTGGCAGCAGTTGCGTCACTTGGGCGCGATCGCCTGCAACTGCAAGAGTAAAGTCTGTAATCGGAATGAAGGTTGTCACAACCTGCAATTGTTTTCGACTAGTAGCAGATTGAGCTTGAGGAAACCCGGAATTGGTTGAAGGTGTATTCGACGTGCAGCTTCCTAAGCTGACTGCGATCGCAGTCACAACGACCACAGACAACTGACGGACAATTCCGTTGGATCGTTGTAACCCCGTTTTTAAACGAACCATTTTGAATATCCTCATGCAGTTAAAAGAGAAGGTGAAAAAATACACGTCCCGCGCCTCATCACCGTTTCAACATCAATGCAAATTATGATTGCATTAAGTCAAAATCAAGTCTGCTAGTTTGAGATCCGAAGCGTTGGGGCACTGACAGCATTGCTTCAATGTGAGGATTTGCCCATCCTGCTGCTATTTTCAGAAAATCAGGATCGTCATTGACACAATCGAGCCGTGTGTAAGTCACCGTTGGATACTGACGTTGTAAAGATTGAATCACATCCTCCACATCGAGAATGGTTTCATAATTCTCAGTTACCCAGCCGAGCGGTTTAAACAGAATGGCTTGGGCACCTGCTTTGATCAAGTTTTTCGCCGCTTGTTTCAGATTGGGCTGTGACCAATTGATGAAAGGCGTGTCATGATTCACCCAACCGATCGAGACTAGCGGATACTGATGCTGCAACTGCGCTTGCACGCGATCGTAAAGGGCTTGTCCATCAATCACCCCGGTTAACAGTCCTTTCGCTTTTTCTGGACCACCGTGAACCGTTAATACAATGCCAATCCGAGAAGCGATGGATGGATTTCCCTTTCAGGGGATTCCAGAAATGATTTACACAGATAATGGTCCGATTGCCAAAAGCCAGGTATTTAAAAACGTGATGGACTGTTTGGGAATCAAGCTTGTCACGCATATGCCGAATGGCAAGGATGGTCGTCGAGTCACTGCCCGTTCCAAGGGCAAAGTGGAAAGACCGTTCCGGACAGTTAAAGAAGACTCGCGTTACCCTATACCACTTCCATGAACCGGAAAACGAGGCTGAGGCTAACCTGTGGCTGCGTCAGTATCTGCTAAATTACAACGACCAAGGACACCGTACCGAAGCGCATTCACGAATGTCCGATTGGTTGGGGAATCTGCCAAAAAGCGGTTTACACCAAAGTTGAGTCGGTTTTATCGAAGCAGATTGATGATTTGGAACCCACCCTTAAAAGGCATGGATATGACACCAAAGGCAAGGCTTACCAGTTTAATGCCAAACCCGCTGAAATTAAATCACTGTTTCGCGGTCAGCTTGAACCAGCACGTACCCGTGAATTGCAGGAGCACTCTTCTGGCGGCGGGACTGCCAATTTGAGCAGATCCAAAGAGCGCCAAGGCTAACATGAGCCTATTTGCATTTAATATGAGCCGAGATTTACGATTGCAAGCCAGTTGCAATTAATTTGGGGTCTTGTCAACTTTTGGTGATGGTTAAGGCAGCTATGCTGAAGGCAGAAGGCAGCTATGCTGA
>CAZZYE010000526.1:0-5873 GCA_964658145.1 uncultured Stigonema sp. | reverse complement strand
CGTCTCTACACGTCTAAAATCCTCACCAATAACTCTTAACCGAACCGTATTGGGACTCCTATATGTTATTTGCCTTCTTCGGATTCAGCCCCTTTGTGGGAAATCTAGTAGCAACAGCGTTAACATTTATTTACGTTTTCGGTCTTGTGGCGCTGTTGAATTTGTGCGTTACAAGATTTGGGATGCCGCAGGATCTTAGCCGCAAAATTACGCACATTGGTGCAGGATCGCTCATCGGATTTTTGCCACTTTACAGCGATTTAGACTGGTCAAAGTACTTGAATGTGACGATCTTTGTGGTGTGGATTGCCCTCCTTATATACAAAGGGCTTTTTGCCAACCCAGAGGACGAAGCAGTTAAAACCATGACCCGCACAGGTGACAGGCGCGAACTTCTGAAAGGTCCGCTTTATTTCGTAATTGTCGCAACTATTTGCGGCACACTATTTTACAAAAGTTTTCCAGGAATTGTCGCTATGGCAACCCTCGGCTGGGGCGATGGCGTTGCACCAATAGTTGGTCGATATGGCAGATTGAAGTACAAAATTTTCAGCGACAAAAGCTTTGAAGGCAGCCTCTCGATGTTTATTTTCGGTTTTGCTGCTAGCCTCTTTTTTGTCTGGCTTGTCTTACCAAGCTTCGTGAATATCAGCAGAATTTTGCTGCTAGCTTTTGTCGCAACGCTTGTCGAAGGATGTAGCCCGAAAGAAGTTGATAATATTTTGATTCCAGTAGCGGTAATTGTGGCGGCATTTGTTTAATCCCGAACCGCCTAAATACATAATTTAATGAACCGCCAAGGCAAGGCAAACTCGGTCAAGGCGGCGCAACAGCCTTCTGGATTCTTAGGACAACACGCGCATCTCGGAATTGCCCTGCCTATTCTTGAGGATGGCAATGGCAGCCGGATCATGATCGAGTAGTATAAGCGCACTGGCGATCGCGCGACTAGGCAATAAGTCCCCAGCCTCGTATTTTTGAAATGCCCGTGGTCCACCACCAATCAGTTCTCCTGCTTGAGACTGTGTCAGGTGCAACTTTTTACGGACACGGCGAATTTCCTTCGGGTCAAGCAACCCCTCAACCCGCGCTTTCAAAAGATTCAGCATCCGGTCAGATACCTTCATATCCTCACTTGTATGGATGCTCTCGTCCGACTCATCACAATACCAGCCTGGCATATCGAATGTAATACTCTCTGTGCGATAGGTTAACGTCATAGGGCGCACATCGCGGCGCATTGAAGCCCCAGTAATTGGGCAAACAGGTGTAATGTCAGTCATTCTCCTTCTCCTTAAACGATAGCAACAGAAACTCTGTTACTGCGTCCGCTGTAAATTTGATATAAAGGACTCCAAACTCTGATGGAACATGGTACACGTCCTGCCAGATGCGATGGTCGGCATAGCTTGTCATCGACTTGTAGAAATGTGACCTTTCCATTGTTTTAATCGTCGCTACAATTTCTGCTCGTCCAAATCCTATGCTTGCAGCTCCTTTAATGGCACTGCTAGTCGCATTGAGGCCATTCAGTGTGCCTGCAACAGCTTTAAACGCTTCGAGGTCATAGGTCGGCTTTCGCTTATCCGTCATATAGTCATATCGTACACCATTAAGGTGTAAAAAGCCAGAAATGCGCTACTGATGAAGAAGTAGAAGAATGGCTGTCTCAAAAGTAGGTGTAAAAGTTCCCCGGAGTCCAAGAGTAAAAGAAAGTACCGGACAGGATAATTCATTCAGTAATCAAATTCTGATCTTGTTTTCAGCCCCTCTACTTCATGAAGACTTATCACCAGTAGAGACTTTATCGATCCAGGAAGAAATTGATGCGATCGCTTTAGTGTTAGAGGATATATCTCGTCCGATAGCAGTGGAAATAGTGGTGAAAGTAGCCACATCACAGACTCTACAAGATGTGTTGTCTAATCGTGTAAAACCACTGATTATTCATTTTATTGGTCATGGAATGAGACAGGGGGATAGTACAGCCCTAGTGTTAGAAGATGAGGTGGGAATTACTCGTTATTTTACCGAAGAAGAACTAGCGATCGCCTTATAAAATCATCAGCAACCACTCTGTCAATTAGCAATATTAAATTCCTGTCATTCCGAAAAGTTAGCTCAAGCTTTTGTAAAAGCAGAAGTATCTCATGTAATTGCGGTTAACGCTGAAGATGAAATTTTAGATGTTGCAGCCCGATGTTTTTCTCGACGACTTTATCAAGCATTATTTAATCAAGATTCAGTTGTTAATAGTTTTTTATTGGCTCGTAATGCAGTTAAACTTGATGATAAATTAAAAAAACTGTTTAACTCTGTGACTTTTCAGGAAGGAGTTAATTTTGATGAAGCTTTCAAATTTCGATTACTACCCCAAGCTTCCCACGATCAATCACTGATTATAGAACCAGCCGATTCACACCAGGTTATCTATCCCCAGTGGTCAAATACTAATATTCCCCGTGACGATCCAAACTTTGTCGGACGCAAACAAGAAATACACCAGGTAATTAGAGTTTTGGTATCGGACAAACGTTGTATTGCTCTTGATGGTATGGGAGGAATAGGTAAAACTGCTTTAGCTTATGCCATTGGTCAGTGGTTACATGAGCGCAATCGCTATAAGGATGGAGTTTGGTTTATTAGTTTGCGCGATACTGATTCTGTAGGAACGCTGATTACCAAAGTTAAACAGAGTCTTGAATTAAAGAGTTTTGCTTTAGAGAGAGAGTTAAGGAATCGTCGAGTGTTTTTGATTCTCGATGATTTGGATAAATTGATTGAGAAAGAATCCAATGAACTAATTGAACTTTTGAACTCGCTTTTAGAACAGTGTCCTAATTTAAGACTGTTGTTAACTGTAAATCCTATGTCAAAGTTTTCTGAGTCAAAATAATGGAAGAATTGCCAATTATTCAAAAAACATACGATTTAATCAAATGGTATGTGCCAATTCTGTATCGCCTACCTAAGACTCACAAATTTACTTTAGGCAATAGGATGATAAATCAACTGTATGATATCATGTCCTGTCAATCGCCCATAATAAAAATTGTTTGTATAGCAATCCTAAATGATTCATGAGAATTTTAGAGATAATTGGGCGAATATAATTCGCTACTATACAAACAAAGTCCACCTACGTGGACTTAATGAAATAACCTGCTGAGGCAGGTTTTGTTTGTGTAGCCGCGATTTCTAATCGTCAAGGCTGAGTAAAATTGTACTTTTTAAGTATGTCATAAGACTACGTATTTTCTCACGGTTCAATTCGGATTGCTATAGTAAGGACTTCAGTCCTTGCTTAAGAGCGCAAGAGGACTGAAGTCCTCACTACAAACTTATTAATTTTAAGGGGGTCGCCGCAAGCGTTCCGATCATAAGACTTGGGATGAAAAATCTTATCCGAGCAGTATTGAAACCAGTGTAGCACTTTTTACTACTCAAAAAATATACAATGTCATTGCGAACGAAGTGAAGCAATCCCAAACCCATGCGATTGCTTCATTCCGCTTCGCTCCATTCACTTCGGACATTGTATATTTAATTTTGCATGACTACTTATATATCTATTATATCAAATCCGGTTGCACCGAAATAATTTCTCCTTCCTCTTCCTCTGCGTCACGCCAGTCGCCTACGGAGGGAAACCCTCCTGCAGCGCTGGCTCCTCTGCGCCTCTGCGGTTTTTTTATTATTCAGATGTAACCGGATTTGATATTAATCGTTACTTTGCTAAGCACTAAATTAAACCATTAAAGTGTTATCACCCCTTTATTTTTAATTTTAATTGTTATAAATTAGACAGAATAAATAGTTAATTATCATTATATAAAAAATATTATCTTTTATAAAATACTGCCAAACTGGCAACACTTCCTTATTGGATTTGTTATTCATTAGTACTTACTAGGGTCGTTTTATTTATGTCTATTTACTGAATGCCATAGAGCGCTCAATGAGGGTGTGCTGTAAGGAATACAATGCCAACAAACATACAGTTATATCTATGCTTAAGCCCTTAAAGTATCCCATTTTTTTGCAAAATCATCAGATAACTTTCACCCACTTATTTACACACAAAATAGGTCAGATACTTAGACAGTGAAGCATTACATTAATTTTAAAAAAAGAATCTTCAGAATATGATTGGTCAGTTACTAGCAGGACATTATAAAGTCCTTGAAGTCTTGGGTGAGGGGGGCTTTGGGCAAACATATATTGTCGAAGACATTCACCTCCCTGGAAACCCTAAATGTGTCCTCAAACATCTCAAAACTACTAGTACCGACCCGGAGATTTTAGAAACTGCAAGCAAGCTATTTCAAAAAGAAGCCGAAATCCTGCAACAGTTGGGTAACCACGACCAAATACCCCGCCTTTTAGCTTACTTTGAAGAAAACCAAGAATTTTACTTGGTGCAAGAATTTATTGATGGGCATACCCTAAGTAGAGAACTACTTCCTGGAAAAAAGTGGACAGAAAGCCAAATTATTGAAATGCTTCTTGAGGTATTAGACATTTTAGAATTTGTCCACAACCAAGGCGTAATCCATCGGGACATCAAACCTGACAATATCATCAGACGTGCCTCAGATCGCAAATTAGTACTGATTGATTTTGGGGCAATTAAGCAACTGCGAAGCCAAAAGGCGATGGGGACGGGACGGCAAAACTTCACTTTAGTGTTTGGTACTCGAGGTTATATGCCTTCAGAACAAACCAGACGTTTACCGCGTCCTAGCAGTGATATTTATGCTTTAGGAATGATGGGTATTCAGGCATTAACGGGGGTATATCCACATGAACTTCAAGATGACCCAAATACAGGGGAAACCCTGTGGTCACATCTAACGCCTGTCAGTCCAGAGTTAGCTACTGTCCTGACTAAGATGACGCACTACCATTTCAAAGACCGCTACCAGTCGGTGAATGAGGTATTGCAGGCGCTATGGGAATTGGCGCCGATTGATAGTAAGACGCAGTCAACTCCCGTTACTACTACCACCTTACATGTACTGACTTTAGAGTGGCTGGAAGCTGGAGAGGTCAAAACTCGCAAAATTCTGGAGAAGCAACAAAGTAAAAACTCCGGGAAAATCCGCCTCGGTCGTGACCCCTTATTGTGCGATATTGTTGTACCAGATCCGACAGTATCTGGGCTGCATGTTGAAATATTCTTTTATCCCCCTCTGCAGAGGTTTTACTTGCGGAATTTGCGCCAGAAGAATCCTCCTATTCTTGACGGTCAATTGCTCTTAGCTGGTGACATGCCACTTTCTATTGGGAGTAGTCTGCGCTTGGGACAACAAGATTTTAAGGTGAGTGCCATTACCTGCAAAGACTATCCTGCTGGTTATGTCCCTAGGGAGTACGCACTTGTTCACGTTGCACCCCAACAACCTGTAGTTCAAACGGAACGGATACGGAAAGTTAAGAGTAAGCTTGAAATCCCACCTACATTCCCACCAGGAAATCCTTCCATAGTTCTGCCTTTACATCGTAAAGTGTCGCCAGTACTTGGGGCAAGTGTGGGAGCTGTTGTGAGTGCGATCGCATGTGTAATATTTTTCAACGCTAGTAATTTAGGTGGAACTAATGCACAAGAGAATTTGATTACACAACAACCAAAACTGTGTCGTGTAGTATCTCCCGCAGGCGGCAGATACTTGGCAAAATTACGCCCTGAACCTCAAACAGAAGTTGGCGCATTGAAACAACTCAGTTTAGGCGAGAAGGTCTTATTTGTGCGCTCAAAAGGTGACTTTGTAGAAGTTAAACTTTTTGATGGAACTCAAGGTTGGATGTTCTATGATGAGGTACAGCCTTGTGATACATCAAAAGCGTCTAAATAAAGCATGGCTAATTGCTAA
>CAZZYE010000525.1:0-5902 GCA_964658145.1 uncultured Stigonema sp. | reverse complement strand
TCAAAATTATTAATTTTGCATTTTTAATTTTTAATTCTTGTACTCCCCTACTGTTCCCGAATCATCTGAGTAAACTCACTTACTGCATCATACTGATCTGCCATACGCGAAAACTGTGCCAGTAATTCTAGGTCCAAGTCTGTCAGGTTAGAACTTTTGCGAACCTTTTCGTATTCCTCTTGTTGCAAACAGTAGACCGAAAGCACTCCATCCTCCCAAAACCAGACCTCTGGTATCCTAAGACGCTTGTAAACTTGTAGTTTATTAATTCCACCACTGGTAACGATAATTTCAACAATCAGATCGGGAATGGGTTTCTTGGTTCCCAAGTTATAAGACTCATCCGGTTCTCTTCGAGTACCGTCTTTTCGTTTACCTAGGGTGGCACTTCCCCGACCATAAAACCGGATATTTTTGATTCGCATGTAAACTTCAAGCAAAATCGCGACAGTTTTCTTAGAATCTTCATGGTCATCGGAAAGCGGAGACATAATTTCTAAAATTTCATCTAAATAAGTCAGCCGTGCGCCTGTACCTTCTAGGTCTACATCCAGCTTTTCAAGTTGATCCCAACTAACGTTATACAACAGAACATAGTTCGTTTTTGGGGTGGCAGGTTTTTCGAGAACTGGGGAATACATAGGGCGATCGCTCAGTAAAGGCAGTCTGTTGTCTCCATGATAAAAGTAAGATAAACCTCACCGGACTTACGCGCTATACAAATTGAGCATCATGTGTATAACGCACATGGTAAGGGCGCGGAAACCGCGCCCCTACGGTAAGGTGGTCTACCCACAATGAATATTGCGGTTTGCAGCCCTACCGAAACCACTCCATACTTGACCATTTCTGTTAATGCGTAAGTCCTACTAATATAGGGTAAGGCTAAATGCTTGGAGGTTATATGTCCTTGACTGTTGAAGACTTGGAAAAAATGCAGCAACAGTATCCCGACTATCGCATGGAACTTGTCAAGGGGGATATTATAGTTATGAGTCCATCAGGATATGAGTCAGATGAGGTTGCAGCTGAGATGATTGCCCAGTTACATAACTGGGTTCGACCTCGTAAACTTGGACGAGTGACAGCTTCTAGCGCAGGTTTCAGATTGCCGAACTCAGATTTACGCGCACCTGATGCCTCATTTGTTTTAGCAGAACGCTTGCGTCGCAGTCCAAAGTCTTTTGCTGAGTTGGCTCCTGATTTGACAGTTGAGGTAAAATCCCCAAGTGATAACTTAGAGGATGTTCGGGCAAAGATTCGGGAATTTCTGGCTTTGGGAACTAGGGTAGGAATTCTCATCAATCCAGATAATCGGATTGTTGAGGTTTACTACTCTGGACAAGAGGCAATAATACTAAGAGATGGAGATGTTGTGACTGTTCCCGATCTGCTTCCTGGATGGGAGGTTCAAGTTTCAGATTTGTGGTCTCCGGTGTTTGACTAAGGGTTGCAGCGTGCCAGATAACGTATTTAAACTGCTCGTGAGCCAGCAATAATACAATTGTGTCAGAGCAAAACTTAACAAATTAGCGATCGAAAATCCGAAGGGATGAAGAGGAAGTATTTATCATAGAATTACAATGGCTGATAGATATCTAAACTATGATCTACTGCCTCCATCCTAGTTGCGACTCCCCCCTAAATTCATCCGGGACAAACTTCTGCCAAAGTTGCGGGACAAAATTGGTGTATGTATTGCGAAACCGTTATCGCATTATCCAGCCATTGGGAGGCGGGGGATTTGGCAGAACTTATTTGGCAGAGGATGAAGACAAGCTGAAAGAGCATTGTGTCGTCAAGCAGCTAGCACCGCAAGTCCAAGGAACTAGAGCATTGCTTAAGGCAACTGAACTGTTTCAACAAGAAGCGCGGCGTCTACAACAGCTGGGAGAACATCCGCAGATTCCGAGTTTGTATGCTTACTTTGGGCAAGATAACTACCTGTATCTAGTACAACAGTTCATACCGGGGCAAACCTTACGACATGAGTTGAAACAGCAGAGAACTTTCAGTGAAGAAAAGATTTGGGAATTTTTAAGTGAACTATTACCTGTTCTCAAATTTGTTCACAAGCATCAGGTAATTCACCGCGACATTAAGCCAGAAAATATTATTCGTCGAGATCCCCAAGGGGATCTCGTACTGATTGATTTTGGGATCGCAAAGCAGTTAGCAGCAAACTCTCTAGAGCAAACAAATACAATCGTTGGTTCATATGGCTATGCACCAATAGAACAAATGAAGTATGGCTGTGCATATCCAGCTAGTGACTTATTCAGTTTGGGTGTAACTTGCTTTCATCTGTTGACAGGAATTCACCCATCTCGGCTGTACATGGAACAGGGTTATGGCTGGGTGACGCACTGGCAGCAATTCCTAAAGTCTCCCATATCTGTAAAACTGGAGCAGTTGCTAGACAAGCTGTTGCAAAAAGATATCGACCAGCGTTACCAGTCAACAGATGAAGTCCTGCAAGACTTGCATCAAAAGCCACAAACAGCGCCAATGCTAGGTAATCTTTCTGTAGTGCCGCCGCCACCCTCAAGGATTAGCCTTAAACCATCAGTTGCCCCAAGCACTTTTCTTCAGCCGAGAATCCAGTTGAAAAATCAACTAATAGTGGGGTGTGTCCTACTGCTGTTAGGATTAGGGGGATATATTTATTGGCAAAGCTTGGGGCATACCTCAACCCTAACCGGGCATTTTGGCGAAGTTAATTCCCTCGCCTTTAGCCCTCAAGGCAATACCTTTGCTAGTGGTAGTGATGACAAGACTATCAAAATCTGGGATTTGAACACGGAAAAGGAAATCCGGACCCTGTATGGGCATAAAGACTTTGTTTATTCTGTCGCCATCAGTCCGGATGGTCACACTCTTGTTAGTGGTAGTAAAGATAACACCATCAAAGTCTGGAACTTGAGTATGGGAAAGGAAATACGTTCCCTTATAGGGCATTCCAGCTATATTAATTCCGTTACCATCAGCCCGGATGGTCAGACGCTTGTCAGTGGTAGTTATGACAAGACTATCAAAGTCTGGAACTTGAATACAGGAAAGGAAATACGTACCCTTGTGGGGCATAAAGGAGAGGTTTTATCTGTCGCCATTAGTCCAAGTCGAGAGAAAATAGCCAGTGCTAGTGCGGACAAGACTATCAAGGTCTGGAACCTAAACACGGGAAAGGAAATACGCACTCTCAAGGCGCATTCATCTGATGTGAATGCCCTTGCCATTAGCCCAAATGGTCAACTGTTAGTTAGTGCTAGCGATGACAAAACCCTCAAAGTGTGGAACCTGAATACAGGAAAGGAAATACGGACTTTGACAGGTCATTCAGCCGATGTCAATGCTGTGGCATTCAGCCCCGATGGTGAAAAGATTGCGACTGGCAGCGATGACAAAACTATTAAAATATGGAACCTGCATACGGGAGAGGAACTAGACACTTTAAAGGGGCACTCAGGCGAGGTTTATGCCGTTGCTTTCAGTCCAGATGGCAAGACGCTTCTGAGTGCTAGTGCAGACAAGACTATCAAGATTTGGCATCTACCATATTGATTTTTTCTCGTTTTTCTCATTCCGACACTCCCTCTTGAATTTATTCTTGAGGCGGAGCTCCCAAGACATTCCCCGGCAGCAGCCCAAGAACAAGGAACGGGGAAACGGTAGAATAATCCTAATTCAACGCTTCACTTATACGAACTATGACGATGCATCCCTTACTCCAACGTGCATTTACCAACCGCCGCGCCCTCAAGGTAATCAGCGGCTTGAATAACTTTGACGCCGACAAGGTAGCAGCAACTATCAAAGCAGCCGACTTAGGTGGTGCTACTTTTGTTGATATCGCCGCCGATCCAGCTTTAGTCCAATTAGCAAAAAAGTTGACAAATTTACCAATCTGTGTATCTGCAGTTGATCCAGAGAAGTTTGTGGCAGTTGTCGCAGCTGGGGCAGATTTGATTGAAATTGGGAACTTCGATTCTTTCTATGCCCAAGGACGTAAATTTGAGGCAGAGGAAGTTTTAGCGCTGACTCACCAAACCCGCGCTCTCTTCCCTGACATCACTCTCTCTGTTACTGTTCCTCACATTCTCCAGCTAGATCAACAAGTACAGCTGGCAGAGGAACTAGTGAAAGCTGGTGCAGAAATTATCCAAACTGAAGGCGGTACAAGTAGCCACCCAACTCACTCAGGAGTCTTAGGACTCATTGAAAAAGCTGCTCCCACCTTGGCAGCAGCTTACGAAATTTCTCGCGCAGTGTCAGTACCAGTGCTATGTGCCTCAGGTATTTCTAGCGTGACAGCACCCCTTGCTATTGCTGCAGGCGCTGCTGGTGTTGGTGTTGGTTCTGCCATCAACCAACTTAATAGCGAAGTGGCAATGATTGCTGCTGTGCGTGGTTTAGTAGAAGCATTGGGAACTGCAATAAAAGTAGGGAGTAGGGAGTAGGGAAATAAATTAAAAATGCAAAATTTCGTTTTTTAATTTTTAATTTTTAATTCTTTACCTCCCCTCTTCCCTTAACCTAGGCAATCCTTCAAGCTATATATCACCTGTTCAAGCTGTTCTTCTGACAATTCTGGGAACATGGGCAAGGATAAAACCTCGTAGGAGACTTGCTCACACGCACTTAATTGTCCTAAATTATACCCCAGATTTTTATAAACTGGATGCAAATGTAAAGGGTGGGGATAGTAAACCATTGTGTTCACACCCCGCTCTTGCAATTGACTACGAACCCAGTCTCTTTTTTCACCTAATACGCGAATGGTATATTGATTCCATACTCCCATACCTCCTGCTAATTGTTGGGGTGCAATTATACCGGGAACTTGAGTAAGGAACTGGTGGTAACGATCTGCAAGCAGCCGTCGTTGGTGATTCCAAACATCTAGATAACGCAGCTTGATTTGAAGAATAGCCGCTTGGATGGCATCTAAACGGCTATTAACACCGATTTCCTCGGAAATGTAGCGGTTTTTTTGACCATGATCCCGTAGCATCTTTACTTTAGCAGCTATGGCTGGGTCATTGGTTGTTATCGCCCCTCCATCGCCGCAACCACCGAGATTCTTGGTAGGGTAAAAACTAAAGCAACCGATGTGTCCAATGCTTCCTACCTTTTGCCCTCCCCAGCTTGCCCCTGTGGACTGGGCGCAATCTTCAATGACTACCAAATTGTGTTCCTTTGCGACCTCTATTAGTGCAGTCATATCCACAGGCTGCCCAAACAAATGAACTGGTATAATTGCCTTGGTTTTGGGTGTAATTGCTGCTGCTACTCGCTTTATATCTAAATTAAAGGTAGTAGGGTCGATATCGACAAATACAGGCTTGGCATCTAGAGTACTGATGACCTCAGCAGTAGCGATAAAAGTGAAGGGTGTGGTAATGACTTCATCGCCTGCACTAATGTTACAAGCTCTGAGTGCCAAATAAAGTGCATCAGTACCGGAATTACAAGATATACAATGTAGTACAGTAGTATAGGCAGCAAATTGTTGCTCAAAGCCTTCAACTAGAGGACCACCAATATAACGACCAGAAGCCAAGACCTCCAAAACGGCTGTACTCACTTCTGCTTCGATGGTAGTATATTGCTGCTTGATATCAAAAGCAGGGATGGAATTTACACTTTGAGTCATGAATTTTCATTGTATTTTGAAGATAGATGCCAACGCGCTCATCTTCGCTTATTGATTTTTGAATAAATAAGCTACTGTTCGACTGTCTACCCAAATATGCCTTAGCAAGAGTTTTTACTTAGGTTATTTATCAAAAATGCTACCCTTTATTAGGCTAAAAGGTGATATATATCAACTAAGAACAAATACTGGGGATTAAAGTTCCTGATGTGTTAGCTTTCTTTGGGGGAGTAGGGAGTAGGGAGTGGG
>CAZZYE010000524.1:0-5923 GCA_964658145.1 uncultured Stigonema sp. | reverse complement strand
TCGTAATTCGTAATTCGTAATTATCCCATGCATAAATGCGAAGCTTGCGCCAGATCTGAACATTCTAAGCTAAAACACATCTAATTTTCATATCTAAATTTCATTAAACTCTTGTGGGGGAGCCAGCGCTGCAGGAGGGTTTCCCTCCGTAGGCGACTGGCGTTGGGCATCCTGCCCGCCCTATGAACTGGGCGGGCAGGATGCCCACCCCACAAGAAATAGTTGGATATTTTTTTACTTGGAAATCCCTTACTAGAAAATACCTGTAATATGGCGGTGCTGTAACGCTTTTAATACAGACGGTGCGTTACACTGCGCTCTTCGCACCCTACAAATTTCTCGATGTATGTAGTTTTTTTACCATACTTCTAAACTATTCCTCTGTTTATTGAGTCTGAGAACTAAGCAGGAGTGCTCAGTTACGCTTAATAATTAGTTATGTAAGTGTTGAGATTTATTAAGTTATGATGATTAGGCGTTGGCGAGTATTAGCTGGGTTTGTCTTAGCTGTAGTTCTTTTTTTGTTTCCCCTGGCGGCACAAGCAGCAAGTTCTTCCAGTGTCACAGGTTCAGTAGGCAATGAACAACTGATTGGCAAAGATTTTTCTGGTCAAAGTTTAATCAGAACTGAGTTTACCAGTGTCAATCTGGAGAAAAGTAATTTCAGTAATGCTGATTTACGGGGTGGAGTTTTTAACGGTTCCGCATTGCAGTCCGTGAATATGCATGGTGCAGATTTCTCGAATGGCATAGCTTACTTGGCGGACTTTAAGGGTGCTGATTTAAGTGATGCAATTTTTGTAGATGCAATGCTGTTGCGTTCTCGGTTTGATGATGTAAATGTCACAGGTACTGATTTCACGAATGCTATTCTAGATGTTGAGTTCGTGAAAAAACTCTGCGCTAAGGCAAGTGGTGTTAATTCTAAAACTGGTGTGGAAACTCGTGAATCTTTAGGATGTAGGTAGAACCTCACCCCCTATCCCCTCTTTGCGGGCGGAGAGGGGGAGTAAGAATTTTTATGAACCGCAGAGAGAAGTCTGATCGGCTTCCGCCGATCAGAACTTCGGTGGGCGCAGAGGGCGCGAAGAAAGAGGGCGATCGCTGTAAATACAGCTAGATTGACGAGAGTATGCGCTACTGTAGAGGAGGAGAACACTCTATTGGAACGTCATATAAAACACAATTGTTGAGGAAAGAAAATGACGTTGTAACCTAGCTAGAGTTCAGGAACTTACCATGCATGAACTGGTTCAAACTGTCTTAAACAGTGACGAAAAAACTGCTCTGCGTCAATTGGTCTTGGCGCTGAGTTCCTCAGGTAAAAAGTTATTCCTGAGAAATGAGATTTTGCAAGCTTTTGCTGACTACTGTCACCAATCCGAACAGCCAGCTTACTTTTACCACTCTTCCTCTGTGGGCAAACTCATTCAATACACCCATGAAATGATTTTAGAGGAGGAAAGTACTTGGTTCTTGCTGCGACCAAGGATTGGTAGCCAAGAAGTCTGGCGGATCAAAGCAAACCTGTCTAGCTTTGAGATGATGACACCACGGGCGTTGCTAGATGAAAAAGATCGCCTAGTCAACCGTTACCAACCGCGAATTTTAGAAATAGACCTCAACCCCTTTTACCAAGGGTACCCCACAATCAGCGACCCCAGAAACATTGGTCAAGGTCTAGCATTTCTCAACCGTCATCTGTGTTCTCAAGTATTGACTGACCCTCAATATTGGTTAGAGGTATTGTTTAAGGTCTTACAAGAACGCCAATACGAAGGCATCCCCCTGCTGATCAACGATCGCATTCACTCTGGTATCCAGTTATCCCAACAAGTTAAAGATGCCTTAAAGTTCCTCAATCAGCTTTCCCCAAGCGAAGAGTATGAAAAATTTCGCTCTGATTTGCAAGAACTGGGCTTAGAACCAGGCTGGGGTAACACGGCGTCGCGAGTGCGCGAAACCCTGGAACTTCTTGAGCGACTGATTGATACCCCACAGCCAGCCATCCTCGAAGCCTTTGTAGAGCGCGTCCCCTCAGTCTTTCGCGTTGTCCTCATTTCTATACATGGTTGGGTTTCCCAAGAAGGCGTCCTAGGAAGACCGGAAACAGCAGGTCAAGTCATGTACATTCTGGAGCAAGCTCGCAGTTTAGAAAACAAACTGCGCGAAGAAATAAAGCTTGCAGGACTCGACATGGATATTCAACCCCAAGTCATCATTCTTACCCGCCTCATCCCTAACTGCGAAGGGACTCTTTGCCACCTGCGTCTCGAAAAAGTCGAGAAAACCGAAAATGCCTGGATTTTGCGGGTTCCTTTCCAAGATTATAATCCTCAAGTCACGCAAAATTGGATTTCTAAATTTGAGATTTGGCCTTACCTGGAAACGTTTGCCATTGATGCAGAAAGAGAACTAGTCGCACAATTTCGGGGTAAACCAGATTTAATCATCGGTAATTACAGTGATGGTAACTTAGTAGCCTTTCTCCTGGCTCGTAGTCTCAAAGTGACCCATTGCAATATAGCCCACTCTCTGGAAAAGCCTAAATACCTGTTCAGCAACCTGCATTGGCAAGAATTAGAGCAGCAATTCCACTTTTCGGCACAATATACTGCCGATTTGATCAACATGAATGCAGCCGACTTCATCATCACCTCGACCTATCAGGAAATTGTGGGGACACCCGACAGCATAGGTCAGTATGAGTCGTACAAATGTTTTACTATGCCCCAGTTGTATCATGTTGTGAATGGCATAGATCTGTTTAGTCCTAAGTTCAACATGATACCTCCAGGGGTAGATGAAAATATTTTCTTCCCCTATAGTCAAACACAAGACCGAGATGACAACGTTCGCACACGGGTTCACTCTCTGCTTTTTACTCGCGAGCACCCCCAAATTCTTGGCTTGTTAGATGACCCAAATAAGCGACCAATCTTTGCCGTTGGTTCGAGCACGAATATCGATAACCTCACCGGTTTAGCGGAATGCTTTGGCAAAAGTCAGGCATTGCAAGAGCAGTGTAACTTGATCCTGTTGACAAACAAGCTGCATCCAGAACAAGCCACAAATCCAGAAGAAGTCGAGGAAATAAAAAAACTCCACGACATCATTAATCAGTATCATCTTCAAGGTCATATCCGTTGGGTGGGGATGCATCTGCCGATGGTTGAACTTGGACTCGCCTACCGTGCAATCGGCGATCGCAAAGGAATTTTCGTCCACTTTGCTCGTTATGAAGCTTACGGAAGAACCATTCTTGAAGCGATGAGTTCTGGTTTGCCAACTTTTGCCAGTCAATTTGGTGGGTCTTTAGAAATTATTGAAGATAGCGAAAATTTATTTCATCTTAACCCTACAGACTTAGAAGGAACAGCCAATAAAATATTACACTTTATTGACCAGTGCAATACTGATCCAGAAAAGTGGTATAAAATCTCAGATTGGGTGAGTCAACGAGTTCGTAACAAATACAACTGGCAGTCACACACCAAGCAGTTGCTACTACTCGCTAAAATCTATAGCTTTTGGAACTTTATTAACAGCGAAAATCGCGAAGCTAGGGATTGCTATCTGGAAACATTATTCTATCTAGTCTACAAACCTAGGGCTGAAATCATCCTCCAACAGCATATGCATAATAAGTAGTTAATTGTTCATGGTTGATTGTTAATTGTTAATCAACAATCAACAACTAACAAAACCAGTGCCCATGGATACAAACCATTTTACTTATACAGATTGGACACTAATCGAAACCCAGTTTGATCCTAACCAAGTTCATCAAAGAGAAACAGTTTTCACAATCGGCAACGGTTACCTAGGAACACGGGGTAGCTTTGAGGAAGGCTATACTCGTGCATTGGCAGCTACCTTGATCCACGGTGTCTACGATGATGTGCCTATTGTCTACACCGAACTTGCTAACTGTCCTGACTGGACACCACTTGTGGTTATTGTCAATGGCGATCGCTTCCGGCTGGATCAAGGTGAGATATTGCGCTATGAACGCCAGCTTGACCTGCGCCGAGGTATTCTCAGCCGTTTTGTGCGTTGGCGCAGTCCTAGCGGGAAAACTATCGACTTCAAGTTTGAACGCTTTGCTAGTCTAGCGGATGAACATGTATTAGTACTGCGCTGTCAATTAACACCTGTTGATTTTGAAGGTTTGATCGAAGTTGAGGCTAGTATCAACGGTTACCCCGAAAATCAGGGTTTTAACCATTGGGAATGGCTAGATCAAGGTAAGAACGATCAAGGTATCTGGTTAAACCTGCGTACTCGGAGTTCCCGTATTGCTTTAGGTATAGCTGCTAAAATCAAAATATCGGGAACTGACGCATCGTTGCAAGTCACCAACCCTCCAGGCTATCCTACCTTGAATACGACATTCATGGCGACGTCAGGAAAGACCGTAGTGGTGGAGAAATATGTCACAGTTTTTACTGCGCGAGAGGTGGAAAATCCAGTCCAAGCAGCTTGTGAAAAACTCGCTCAACTGGATTCTTATTTAGTGCTTCTGAATACTCACGAACAAGCTTGGGATGAGGTTTGGCAAAAAAGCGATATTTTAATAGAAGGGGATATCAAAGCGCAACTTGCTGTCCGCTACAGTCTTTTTCAGCTGCTGATTGCTGCTTCACGACATGATGACAAGGTGAGTATCCCAGCGAAAACCCTTTCGGGATTTGGCTATCGAGGTCATGTATTCTGGGATACAGAAATTTTTATACTGCCCTTTTTCACTTTCACCCAACCAGAACTCGCTCGCAACATGCTGACTTACCGTTACCATACCTTGAATGGGGCACGCCGCAAGGCAGCTTATTACGGGTATAAAGGAGCGATGTATGCTTGGGAAAGTGCTGGCACAGGCGACGAGGTAACACCCCGTTGGATACCTCCTAACGATCCTTACGGTGAAGATATCCGGATTTGGTGTCGCGATCGCGAAATCCACATTAGTGCCGATATCGCCTACCGTGTGTGGTACTACTGGTACGTGACTGGCGACGACGAGTGGATGCGGGACTATGGTGCTGAGATTATTCTGGATACCGCTGTCTTCTGGGGTAGTCGGGTGGAGTACATTACCAAGTACGAACGGTACGAAATTCGTGGGGTAATAGGAGCGGATGAATACCACGAACTCGCAAATAACAATGCCTTTACGAATCGAATGGTACAATGGCATTTGGAGAAAGCACTCTCAGTCCACGATTGGCTACGCAAAACCTTCCCTGACCAAGCTCAGGAACTAGAGCAGAAACTGCAACTTACCAACAACAGGATATCGCGTTGGCAAGACATTATCACAAATATATGGATTCCCTACGACTCATCCACAAGTTTGGTCGAGCAATTTGAGGGATTTTTTAAATTGGAAGATATTAACCTAGCTGACTACGAGCCACGCACCCGTTCTATGCAAGCTATCCTAGGTATTGATGGCGCTAACAAACGCCAAGTACTCAAGCAACCAGATGTATTGATGCTTCTGTATCTTATGCGCCAATCACAAGAATTTCCCTACAACCAAGAAACATTACAGAAAAACTGGGACTACTACGCACCCCGCACTGATATTACCTACGGTTCATCCCTCGGACCAGCGATTCAGGCAATTTTAGCTTCCGACTTGGGCAAATCAGTAGAGGCTTACCAACGGTTTATGCAGGCAGCAATGGTAGATATTGAAGATGTCCGAGGTAATGCTAACGAAGGAATTCACGGAGCAAGTGCAGGTGGTGTTTGGCAGGCTGTAATTTTAGGCTTCGGTGGTGTCCAGCTTACAGAAAATGGCCCAGTAGCCAACCCACATCTACCTCCAGGTTGGCAACGCCTGAAGTTTAAGCTTCATTGGCGTGGTAAATTGCACGAGTTCGATCTGAGTATGGCACAGGGGATTGCGGGAGTAGGG
>CAZZYE010000523.1:0-5927 GCA_964658145.1 uncultured Stigonema sp. | reverse complement strand
CCTTTTCTTCTACCCCCCTTGACAAACTTGCAATTCTCTTAACCTGTCACGGATGAACTTCCCCACGTTTGTTCTACATAGGACTTCATTGCAGCTTTCGTCACATTGTAGATGAAATCAAAATCAACCTTGGTTATGGGTCGAAGACTAATCTGCATACTCTGTCACGGTGATACGGTAGTCTAACCTAATTACGTTTAGCCTTCACATCAGAAAATATGGCTTTATGATTACTTAGTGTGTAGCTTGTATGGGAGCTTGTCCGTTGGATTTGTTAGCAAAAAATTTAGAAACTTTTGATACATATTCTATACAATGTTAATTATCAGCACGAGTTCTTTCGCCCTAACAGTCTTAGTTCACGATACCACGCACTATTCAGCTAATATGAACATAAATAGTACATATTTTCCTGCTGTTCAGTTCAGAATTGCTAGACCAACAGATAAACTTGCAAAAGTGGTTGAGTTTTATGAGGATGGCTTAGGTTTGAGAAAGCTGTACTCGTTTGCAGAGCATGAAGAATACGACGGAGTCATGCTTGGATTGCCCAACGCTCAATATCACTTAGAATTTACAACTCATAAAAGTGGAAGTCCTTGTCCTGCTCCAACGAAAGACAACTTATTGGTACTATATATACCTGAGTTAGAAAAAATAGCCCAAATCAAAAACCGTCTTGCCAGTTTGGGATATCCTGAAGTGGAGCCAGAAAACCCGTATTGGAAAGGCAAAAGCGTAACGATTGAAGACCCTGATGGTTGGCGTGTGGTGCTTTTCATTGAACCTCTACGGCTAAGCTTCGCTATAGCCGCAGATTCTTAAGAAACACTTAGCTGGTTGTGTCCCTTACATCCCAGTCCACAAATAAGTCTAATTGCGTGTATTTAAGTTCTTGAGTATTCCGTTTTTTCCTAGCCTTGGGCTGAGTTTTGGGTGCGACACTCTTAACTGTTAATAAACGCAGTTGGACTTGCTTGACAATTGACTTAGCAGGGTTTCCCGGCTCATCCCTCGATTCGGATGATGCTTCCTGACTAGCAGGCTCCAAGGACGTAACTTTCTGGCTGACCACCAGTAGGGAACTAGTTCCAAGTTTGTTCAAGCCGCGATGTGCAATATTTACCGAACCATTTGTATCGGCATCATCGGTATATGCGCACTGTCCGCAAAGAAACTTTTCTTTGTCTCTGTTACTTTTATCAATGAAGTGACAGACAGGACATTCTTGACTTGTAAATTTTGGGTCTACTAGGATAACAAGGTTACCTAGTTTTGCTGCTTGTTGTTCTGTTTTCTGGCGCAACGAATACCAACTAGCGTCCGAAATACTTTTATTGAGTCCAGACTTAGCAGCTTGACCATTCTTTAAGTATTGTCCCGTTACCTCATCTTTGACGGGCTTACAACGGGCTTTCATCCCTTTAATGTTTAAATCCTCGAAGGCAGTAATATCTGCTGAAGCCGTTATTTTCTTTGCTGCCTTCCATTGAAAATCTTCACGCTGCCTAGCTATATCTTTATGAATTTTAGCTAGCCGTACATACGCTTTTTTACGATTATTTGAACCTTTCTTTTTCCTGGAAACTCTGCGCTGTGAAATTTCTAGCTTACGCTCAGCCTTCTTTAAGAATTGAGGATTGGGTATGAAATCACCACCGCTCAAAGCAGCTATTTTGTTTATACCAACGTCAACACCTTGAATTGTTTTGCATTCTTCCGGCTTTTTGATGATGATATCAGGAACAGTCTCGTCTCTCAATAAAACAGAAACATACCATCCATCTGATTGACGGCTAACTGTTACTGTCCTGACTTCCCAACTAGCAGGGATTTCACGCGATTTAAAGAACCGCATCTTTCCTACGACAGGAAAGGTAATGTAATTTCCATCAATCCTTACTGTACCAGGCTTATATTCAAAACTTACATCTTTGTGTTTTTTGAAGCTCGGAAATCCAGCTTGTTTGGCAAAAAACTTTTGGAATGCAGTATCTACGTGCCTTAATGCTTGCTGATAAACATCTGCACATACAATTTCATACTTTGGATGCTGTTTTTTAAGTATTGGCAACCAAGATGAATGCATTTCAGCCGCACTGCGACGCGGGTTAAAGGGTTTCAGGTTTCCATTCTTATCTGGTTTCCCCCTCCTTAAACTTGGCTTATCTTCCTTCCAAGGATTCCCCAATGTTGCTGATTTATTGACATAACAATGCAACGGACTAAAAACCGCTTTGGTTGACAAATCACAGTATAAATGTTCTGGACAGACTTCTTTCTTTGTATAAAGGTCGCAGTACGCACCCTCTATAAAAGTCTGTAAGTAAGTTTGTTGTCTGTCACCAAGAGCGCGATTTTGTACGTAGCCTACAAGGTGCTGTGCTTCGTCAAAATGCTTAGATTGGGTTGGATTTTGTCGAAGTTTGAACTTGTAAGCTACTTGCATTTGCTTGCCTCCTTGTTCTAATCTACAACTAGATATCTAGATGCTTCAAGGAGTTTTAAAAGAAAATGGTAAAACCTCAAACAGATAAAGAGTGGCAAGAAAGAAACCCAGAGAAAGTAAGGAAATACGTTCAAAAGTATTTAGAGGACAAGGAGCGCGTTACCATCATCCTGCATAAAGACACTTTGGCGAAAATTGACAAAGTAAAACCTACTGAGCAAAAATACTCAAATTGGGTCAAAAACCTTATCAGAGAGTGGGAGAAGGCTCAAGACATACCGTAAACTGGTAATAAGCGGCATGCCCTTTAGCCTGTTAAGCCTACGGCTCAATTCAGCTAAAGGGCGTTTCACTTTTACCTAAAAATTCACCTACAACTAAGCTTCGCTATAGTTGCAGTACCCTTTTTGTAAATCAGATGGATGAGATTTCCCTAAGCTGTCTTTATCCAGATATCAAAGTAGGTTTGTACTACATTGCTTTCTGTGCCTATTCTCCTGCTGGTATCGTTAAGTTTCAGCTTGAAGATAAACTATTCTGGCCTGATATCGATAACGATGATTCAGCTTTTATTCATCGTTTAGCTGTACGACGCAGCTTTGCAGGTGGCTCAGTTTCAAAAGCTTTGTTAAACTGGGCAGTGGAGTACGCTCGAAAGTTGGAGAAGTGCTATCTACGATTAGATTGTGCAGCAGATCGTCCAAAATTGCGATCGCTCTACGAAAAATTTGGCTTTATTCACCACAGCAACAAGCAAGTTGGACCTTTTTTCGTTGCACGTTACGAATATAAGCTCTAATTAAAGTGCTTCACCAAAGGACTACCCAGAATAAAAAGTAGAGTTGATAAGAATGACAGAAAAAATCGTTACAATCACCAGTTTTCATGCCCATGTCTATTACGATACTGACACTCGCGATATAGCTGCCCGCGTCCGTGAAGAATTGGGCACTAGATTTGAGGTACAGCTTGGGCGTTGGCGGGATGAACCCGTTGGACCCCACCCAAAATCGATGTATCAAGTTGCTTTCTTACCAAATCAATTTGCTGAAGTCGTCCCGTGGTTAATGCTTAATCGACAGGGATTGGATATTCTCGTTCACCCAAATACAGGTGATGCTGTGGCTGATCATGCGGTACATTCTTTGTGGTTGGGAGAGAAATTGGAGCTGAATATTGAGGTCTTAAAAGCAGCGATTTAGTCAACCCAATCAAAAGTACTGCAAGTAGCGATTCAAGTTTTTGGAAATTGTGAATCTTTCAATTTCCATTTCATGTATGCCTCAAGTGAAGGGAAAAACTGGACGATCTCATCCAATCCTTCCGGTCTTCCTTTGAGATAACCTTCCAAATAGACCGAATCTTGCATTTTTGGCAAACATCCAGCATTACGATCGCAACAGCCTTGTTGATAACGAATTTCTCTTAAACGATTTAGCATACAAAACTGCCTATATGAAAGTCCCATTAAGCTCTACTTTCACTGTATGCGTTCTCTTTAAGAAGAGCAAACACTTATTATTTTAAAATTGATAGATTTATTTTATGGTAAAAGTTACGCTCGTTATGATGGGAAGTTGAACTTTAACATTAGACATCTCCGAAAAACAATGTAGAGACGCGACGCCAGTCGCCTCTGTCGGGAAACCCTCCTCATGCGCGCTGGCTCAAATTTCGCGTTTCTACAAGGGTTGTAGACAACGCACAATTAATTTCTGGAGATGTCTATTTGAATGCTATTCAAACTAATATTTCCAAATTACATGGATTGTTGCTTTGAGTTCTTCTGCAAAGTTTCCAGAAGGCTCAACGGCTAGTAATGCTTCTTTGATATCTGCTTCAAATGCTTCGGCTTTATCTCCATAGAAAATTTTGAGAGAGAAGGCTGTAGTGTATAAGTAGCCAAGATAGCTAGAGACTGTCCAGGATTTTATAAAGGGCACTTCATATATTTGCTGGCGAGCAAAAGGGGAATTAGCAATTACGACTTCGTGGGGAGGATCAAGTGGTTTACGAGTACCTTGTCCTCTTTGTCCAGTTCGTCGCTCCTCACCTAACCATTTTTTCACTACTCCAATAGCAGCTTGTTTCCAAGGTAGAGAACTTTGCCAAGGGTTATCACCAGTGTTAAGCAGTGCGATCGCACCATCATCTGCTAGTAACTCATAAAGACGTTCCAGTACGAGTTTGCGTTCCATCCAGTGGAAGGCTCTGCCAATGGTAGCTAGTTTAAATACCCCTAAACTAGGGTTAATCAGTTCTGCTCCTTGCTCTAACCAAGTAATATTATTTGCTCCTACAGCTGCTGCTTGACGTTGCGCTTCCTTGAGCATGTCTGGATCGGGATCAATGGCAACGACTTCCTGAAATTTGGTTCGCAGGGGAATTGCAATTAAACCTGGCCCAGTACCCAAATCAAGGAGTCGCCCCTGACCATTGAGATGAAATATTTCGGTTAGTTTATCGAATACAGCAGGTGGATATTTAGTTCTATACTGAGCATAGTTCTCAGCTGCACCCTCAAATAATGTTGGGTCGTAGTTGGGAAGTGTTTTCAGTTGGGTCATATGTTGACTTTTTAGCTTAAACTCATAAATGACATCCTATTCTATGCAGAAAAATAATTTCTACAGAGCGGAAATTAGCTGTTTGCAAGCAATCTTGGTAAATCAAATCCAAAGTTGTATTACTTTTGAGCCGCCCCAACAGCAACGGGTTCGCCGAGAATCTTGGCAAATCGTTCTATATAGAACTCCACAGGATTTGCAACTACCTTCACAGAGTCGCGATCTCGCACCGTATTCCACCATCTCTGTAAGCGAGGTGTTTCTGTTGGTAGGTTGAACTGACGGAAGTGTTCTAGAACTGGTAAGCGTTCAAACCAAGGATAGAAGCTGACATCAACTAAACTCAGCTTATCACCCAAAAAGTAAGAACCATTCCCAGACAGCTTACCTAATCCTTCTTGTTCAATGTATAAAAGAGCTTCTGTAAACTCTCTTCTTCCCTGTTCTTGTTCTTCGGTATGTTTACTGCGCAGAAATTTGTTGAATGCAGGTACAAGACGGCTATTGGCATAGTCTATCCAGATGCGAGCAATTGCTTTTACTCCTGGAGAGTAGGGTAACAAAGACGGTTGTGGAAAAACTTCTTCTAAGTATTCATTGATGATGGCAGATTCATAGATTTCGACATCTCCATGCTTGATTGCAGGGACTTTGCCATAGCGCGAAATCTGTGTAAAATCTGCGGGTTTATTTTGGAGATCTATTTCTGTAGAAGTGAACTCAATGCCTTTTTCCAGCAAAACAACACGGGTACGCTGAGAAAAGGTAGAAGCTTTAGCGAAGTAAAGATGTACTGTACTCATGGAATTACTCCTTGGTAAGTATTACGAGCACTCGTTTGCGATTTCTACTCCGCCAGGACTTACGCAACTGGCATAAGGCGATCGCCACATTTAGTACATAAGTATTAA
>CAZZYE010000522.1:0-5928 GCA_964658145.1 uncultured Stigonema sp. | reverse complement strand
TAGCTATTAGCCATTAGCCATTACCCATTCTTCAGAGGAAACATAAAATGGTAAGCCATCGTAAATACCGATACGGTAGCTTACACTTTTCTCGCCTTCTGGTACTATAGATGCTTTATGATTCAGGGTTCTGTTTTCCCATAAGATAATGTCACCGTCTTTCCAGACGTGGGTATGAATATGCTCATCACGTTCAATAAATGAAAATAATTCCCGCAATAGTTTTTGACTAGTTTCATAATCCACACCCATGATACCAGTGGTGAAACCTTGATTCATGTACAAGATTTTTTCATAAGTAACGGGGTGCGTAATGATAGCTAGATGTTTAACAGGGGGAAATTTTTTTTCAAAATCATTCATAATATCTACGATCGCTCTGTCGATATCCCACTCTTGCACTTTATAACGCCATTTAGCCTCGTGTACCATTTGTTTTCCATCAACATAGCTTCTTAAATAAGGTGGCAACTTTTTATAAACTTGCTGCATGTCTATGTAGTAGGTTTCTCTAATCGAATTTGGGATGATTTGCGGGTATAGCATGGTAAATGGCAGAGGTTCATCAAGAAATGCACAGTCAGTATGCCAGTATCTACCAGTCCCGCGAACTCCAAACTTCTTTCCATCTTTAGGGACATTAGAAGACACAAATATTTCCGGATAATCTGGGTGATGATAGTTTTCCTGAGGATAGATTTGTGGCGTACCAATTTTCATAGCAAATGCTAAATATTGGTCTTCGTTAATATTTTGGTTTCTGAATATCACTAATTTATGGTTGTATACAAGTTGTTTAATTGTATTTACCTGAGCTTCAGTAACTGAAACAACGTCTATATCTAAAACTTCAGCACCAATACATTCAGAAGATGGTAGATTTATTTTCATAGTTTTCCTCTGATTTTTTTAGTGAATTGATTTTGTAGCCCACTGTTGTGATAGTTGGTGGGCAATGCCCACCCTACATGGGTAGTTAACTTAAGCCTTAGAGTCATCAAAGGTTTTAAAAATTACAGCAACGCTAACTAGAGCGATCGCCACACTGAATGCAAACACTCCCTGATAGCCAATAGCTTTAGCGATAAAGCCACTCAAAGCGCCAGCTATCAGACTACCTACAAAAACGATTGAAACTTGCAAGGTGTAGTCAAATCCAGCAGTTCCCAACCGACTTTTATCCATCATGATGGTAAACATCGGGATGCATGCCATGCTATAAGCAAGCTGAAACCCAATGCTGACTAAATAGAGAACGGGTAAGCTAGTAAAACCTAGTGTGGGTAAAATAAAAGCGGCGTTGGCGATCGCCATTAACACTCCAAATACAATCAGACATTGCTTTCGTCCAAGGGGTTTAATCAGAAATCCGCCGGCGATCGCTCCCACAATGCCTGCGCTATAGGCTACTATCCCGTTCATCAGCCCTATCTGTGCTAGAGACAGTCCGAGATCCACTAGCAACGGATGAAACATTGTATTGGCAATAGTAGCTCCCATCATGTACAGTAATAGCACCAGTATCCAGCGCCCCATTCCTGGACGAGAGAAGAACTTAGGGAGCAACCTCCAACTAAAGTTTTGCTTAGGCGTATAACTAGCCGAATTCTCGCGATGGAACAGTACTGGAATGAGTAGCAATAAGACACTCAATGCCATTGTCAACATGCTCCCCCTCCAGCCCCAATGGTCTAGCAGTATCAGGATACCACCGCCTCCTAAAATACCACCGAGATATCTTCCCGCACCCTGAATGCTATTCCCCAAGCCGCGTTCAGATGGGTCGAGTAATCCAATAGCTAAAGCATCAGTGGCAATATCTTGGGTAGCTGCAAATGAAGTGACTAGCAGCATACCTACCACTAGTAGTAAAGCATGAGTTTTGATGTCCAGTGATGCACAAAAGATGAGTGTCAGAACTAAAAGACTCTGCATCGCCAAAATCCAAGATTTGTAGTGTCCCCATCTTGTCCAACCGTAGCGATCAACAATCGGCGCCCAGAGTACCTTCAACGTCCAAGGTAAACTCAGGAAGTTGGTTAACCCGATCGCCTCCAAGGAAACCCCTTGTTGCCGCAAGAACACGGGTAGGGTTTGCATGAAGAAAGCGACGGGCACAAATTGCGCCACGTACAAGCTAGCGAGTAATGCTAATTTTTTCATCGAATCTTCCACGAGATACCCCAGCCTCAGCGAAGCAGGCTGGGGAGGAATAGTGGGTTAAATTTAACAATTACGGAAAGTATGTGGCAACTACCGCTCTCAAACACTTTAACTGACTTCAATATCTGATTCTTTCGTAATACCCAGAGTCATTTCCGAAAGGCGCTGTTTGTATCTGAAGTACTTTTCTTCCTCCATCAACAATAACGCCAAACTGGCTACCTGGTATACTTGTAGTTCCATCAGGAAAAGTGAGAGTATTCGTAAGTGTGACACTGCAATCACTCGCCACCTTATAAGTACCAGTAGTAGTGTACTGAAGGACAACTCCGCCCTGACTGAGGTAGCCCTGCCCTTCAAGATTGCCGTTGCCATCAAAATTGGATGTTCTAACGGCATTAAAAGGAACAAAGGTGGTGGCTTGAGTACCTCGGGAACCGGAATCTATATATCCATAGCCACCCTTTAGCGTTGCATTTGTGCAATCAGTTCGTTCAGTATAAGGGGAGCCTTGTGCTACTTTGGTAGCGGGTTGTGCCTGTACCAGTTGGGGACTTAAAGCGTCCGAAATGGCGATTGCTGATAGGACAGAAATCGTTAATGTGGCGAAAGCCTTACGAATTTTCATGACAATGCCTTTACTGAAAGTAAGTAGGAAAGTTTACACGAATTCATCATGATAAAAACAGCGATCATAAGTCAAATGACAAGCTGTCACACAAATTCATCTGAGTTAAAATCGAGTTCTCAATTGAAAACCATAAGTGGCAGGAGCATTGTAGCTAGCAATAGTTCCGAAGGAACCAAAAGGCACTGCTGTAATTGGATACTCAGTCCCAAAAATGTTATTAGCAAAAAAGTAGATTCCAGAATTATTAAATTCATATCCTAAACGAGCATTGACGATCGCCCAAGGACCTTGTTTGTACTGATTAGCATCATCAAGAAAAGCTGTCCCCGATCCCTGCAGTTCTACCCTGGCAAATATGCCAATGGGAGCGCGGTATTGCAAGGCAAGATTGTAGGTAAAATTTGGTACATAAGCCGGCTTATTTCCATTAAAGTTTTGATTTGTGAAGGGGTTGGTGTATCTGGTAAATTCAGAATCGACAAAGCCAAAGGAGGCGATCGCCTCTAGTCTTTTGATCGGAGTTGCTTTCGCTTCCAATTCAAAGCCAGTGATACTAACGTCACCATTGACAATCTGTTCAAACAAACCTGTAGCAGGATTAGGTACAGCCTCCTGATAATTATGTACTGGGTTATGAAATACAGCCAAATTGACATTTAATCGGTCATCCAACCAGGAAGACTTCAAACCCACTTCGTAATTCCAAGATGTTTCTGGCTCATATGTCAATGTTTGCTCAACTTGGGCGCGATAGTTCACTCCTGGTGGTCTATAGCCCCTAGCGACAGAGCCATATGCCATGAGGTTGGGATTGAAGCGATATTGCACAACAAAACGGGGTAAAAGTATATCTGAATCTTTCTCCTGATCGTTAAAGCTTGCCCCAGTAGCGAAGGAAGCGGAACCATTAGCTGGGATAAAGGTAGTCTTTGTGTTGTCCAGGTAGCTATTAAAAGATTCATACCGCAATCCTGCGGTGAGCGTAAGTGGATCAATGGGTTTATAACTAGCCTGAGCAAAAACAGCCTTGGTAGTTTCGTTAATTTGAGCGCTTGTCTGATTGCGTCCTGGTTCAGGGATTAAACCTTTATAATATGCTGGTGCGTCAGCCCCGTATCTCAAACCATCAGCATCTAAATTAAAATCTCTAGATTCAAAATAGCCTCCAAACAACCACTGGAATGCCTTGGCATCTTCAGGAGATTGCAGGCGAATTTCTTGGCTAAACACCGTTGAATCGTCTTCACCTACCTGTGTAAGAATATCTTGTGTTGTTAAGTCAGCTTCATTTTCAAACTTGCGGTGAGAGTAACGCCGAGCAGTAATAGAAGTGACGCGAAAGTCTGGTTGTTTGTAGACGATTCTGAGTGATTGAGTATCAGAATCGAGGTTACTAAAACCATCGTAGTTTTGCTGTATCTTATAGGGATCTCGTTGTCCGAATTTAACAAGAGGGAGAGCGCCATCCCGATCATCATCAAAGGAAGCATTAAAAGAAACCTCCAAATCCTTTGAGGGAGTCCAAAGCACTTGAGCGCGACCTGTTCCTCCGGATTGGTAATCTACATCTTTATTTGTAAAAGTATTTTGTAGATAGCCGTCTCGCGAACCATATTTACCTGACAAACGGAAAAACAGTTTATCTTCTACTAGCGGTCCACCGACACCAGCTCGCAAATCGAGGTTATCATAATTGCCGTAACTAGCACTACTGTTAAATTCAAATTGGTTGGTGGGCTTTCGGGTGATCAGATTAACCACACCCGCTTCGGCGTTTCTGCCATAAAGGGTAGATTGAGGACCCCGCAGCACTTCCACTCGTTCGAGATCGGGTTGGTCTGTATTTAGAAAACCCGTGTAATCGTAGGGAACATCATCTACATAGAACGCTACTGGATCTCTAGAGAGAAAGTTAAAGTTACTTAAACCCCGAACGCTGTACTCTATGAAGTTGCGGCTGCTGGGGGTGAAGGTAGAAAAATTTGGAGTATTGGCGGAAATACCACTTAGTGAAGTAATGTCAGCATTTTCAATTTCTTCTCTGGGAATGGCGGTGATGCTGATCGGAACATCTTGCACATCTTCAGGTCGCTTTTGAGCTGTGACAAGGATTTCAATTGGTTCTTGTGAAGTAGTGAGGCTGAGAATCAAACCTTGCTGACTTTGAACCACCTTCCCGACGGGTGTCCTGTCAATTCCGCTTACAGTCACCCGCACATGAGTGGCATCGGGAGCAGTCACAGTGACAGCAGCAATGCCTGCTAGCGGTTTTTCCTGACGAAAGTCCTTGCCAGAGGGCAACTGTAATTGAGCATTAGGAATATCAACAATCAGGCTATTTCCTTCACTGGTGGAGGTAGAACCCTGAAGTGCCTCACCTTTGGCAGTTTCTAGGATGACATTAATGCCATCAGATGTTGAATTGAGTCGCACACCCGTTATCTGAATCGGCGAGCCAGTCGTGTGCGGGGGTTCCCCCCGTTGAGGAGCCACCCCCGTGGGCGGGTTTCCCGACTTGAGGGGTGTGGCGTCGAACTGGCGTAATTGTGCCGGGGAACTGGGAGTTGAGGATTGAGACAGCCACTCTTTAATAGTGGTGGCAGGGAAAGCAATTTCGTTGAGTCGTTTAATTTCGGTTATAGGAGATTGGGAGTTGTTCGTATTAAGCTGCATAGCGCTTTTTTGAATCACTTCAGCCTTGGCTGGGAAAGCTACAAAGACTGACATGGCAAAACTCAGCCACATCCAATTGGATAATTTCTGTTGCTGCACCTCAATTCCTCACACCATAGTCACAGACTGCACTACACAGCCTCAAAAATCACCCTATCAATCTATGTCAACCAGTGTCAAACGACACTCTGTCAAACTTCATCCTGAAGCTGATGGTATGGACTTAGCTCCAAGAATACGGAGATTACAGCAGTTTTCAATTCAAGCCGTGCCACATCATATAGGGCGCGGTCTCCGCGCCCCTACGGTTATATTGTGGTCTACTGTAATCTGTAAGTTTGACAGCTTGTCTGTTGACATAGATAGCTGCCTGACTCAATAATATTTAGAGTTTTTCTGCAACTAAACTTAAAATGGGCGGGCAGGATGCCCACCCCACAAGAAGTTAAATATCTTGTGGG
>CAZZYE010000521.1:0-5933 GCA_964658145.1 uncultured Stigonema sp. | reverse complement strand
AATCGGTAGAGGGAACTAAAATTCGTCCACTGTAACCTGCTTGATTATACTGTTTAAGGACATGAGTTGCGATCGCTTTCCCCTCAAGAGCAGCAACCAAAGCGACGCTTGCTCCTCCAAAACCGCCACCTGTTAGACGTGCGCCGAATACTCCGTCCGTTTGCTGCAATATTGCCACTAGGGTATCTACTGCTGGCACCGAAACTTCATAATCGTCGCGCTGACTAGCATGGGAAGCATTCATCAATTCACCAAAGCGTTTAGCTGACACCGACTGTACAGCCTCAAGCACTCGGTTGTCTTCAGTGATGACGTGTCGGGCACGACGGCGAAGCGGTTCGGGTAATGACTCTGCCACTTGCGGATCGGTGATGTCTCTTAGCGCTTTCACTCCTAAGCGCCGCGCCGCTTCCTCACACTCAGCCCGACGCTGGTTATATCCGCTACCTGCTGCCAGCTTGTGTTCAACACCACTATCGATCGCCAAGATTTCAGTGTTCTCTGGAAAAGGTATGACTCGACGCTCAAGGGTGCGGGTGTCCAAAAATAGCATTGAGTGAGTGTCAGCCAGACTGGATGCCATTTGATCCATGATGCCGCAGTTTAAGCCAGCATACTGGATTTCCGCTTGTTGTCCAAGTTGGGCGATACGTACATCATCGACTTTGAGGTTGAGGAGCGATCGCACACCCCTGAGGGTTGCAACTTCCAACGCTGCACTGCTAGATAAGCCTAAACCTATTGGTACTGTAGATTTGACGTACACACAAAGCGGTGGTATATCGTATCCTTCTTTCTTCAAAAGTTCAATACACCCAAAAATATAACTTGCAAATCCAGACTGCGGATGATTGGTTTCTAAAATGCTCACTTGCTCATCTAAATTTTCCGAGTAAAAGTGATGCTGTCCATCGCTACTAAAACCTAACTGTACCGTCGTGTGTTGCGGAATCGCAGTCGGGAGAACAAAACCGTCGTTGTAATCAGTATGTTCGCCAAGTAAATTGACTCTTCCTGGCGCACTAGCTTCACTTTCAGATGGTTTACCAAATATTTGCTGAAAATCCATAATTTTTAATTTTTAGATTGCTTCGCTTCGCTCGCAACGCTTTGCGATTTTTAATTGCCCAAAGGCACTGGACGCAGCCTTCCTTCTACCTCCACACTGGGAAAATTAGGATCGAAAGTCAAATTTTCCAACTTTCCATCCTGAAGAATGACAAAAGTATCTTCAATCTTTGCACCTGGTAAACTTGGATTCCAGGCTACAGCCATATTTTCTGCCAGAGTATCCGTTGTGAATGGATTTGCGACAATTTCTCGCGACAGATATCCTGTGGTTCCTCCCTGATGATGTTCGCGGATGGCATTGGGAAATCCGTGCTGTTCATAAGCCTGAGCTAGGGCGTGATAAACTGCGTCGAGAGTGGTTCCACTTTGGCACAAACTAAGAACTTGGGCTTCTATTTCGCGGACATGGCGGTGCAATTCGGCTTGTTCATCTGCAAGCGCACCAAAACAGACAAATCGGGTAAGATTTGCATACAAACCATATCCTCTCGCGCAAAACACCAACATCGCTTCCCGTCCTAATAACTCGCTGCTAGGTGTAGCATGACGGTATAGCGGTAAACGTCTCTCGCCCGCCACCAATGTCAGCGCCGGATGTAACCCCCTTGCCCACAAAGCCTCCGCACCTGCACCCGCTAACTGATATTCTGTCCAGGTAGGCTTGGCGGCTTGTAGTACCTCTGTCATTGCTTCGCTTGCTTTCCGCCCCACTTGGCGATATCGCTCTAGTTCACTTGACATCATTACTTTTTTATGATGTTGTAGAAACGGGGGTAATCGCTTCTCGACATGAGGAATGGGGCGATCGCTCACAACCTTTCCCCCATTAGTAGCATCACGCACAAAAGACTCACGGACAGCAGCATCAGCCCAAGGGTTGGCGTGTAGCTTGAAATTATCTGGTAGTTCTTCATCCTGAAGACGCTGCGCTTCAATTTCATCCGTCAATACCCAAGCGTCTTGGGCAGTTACTAACACTTCAGCCACTCCAGTTTCAGCCGTAAGCAACACAGTGTTAGAAGCGCCAGCCGTCACCCAAGAAAACCAGTCTGTACCACGTAGACGCACACCCTGCGCCTCGGTTTCAGCTAAAGTTTGGCGAATTAATCCTAGCTTGGTGGAAACTTCTTCATTCATATACGTATAAATATTGGTAATGGTTGCTAATTGCTAATTGAAGTCAGGCAATTAGGTAAGTAGATAGGCGCAAATAAAAGTAAGTATGTAAATAAATCTTAATAGTAGGGTGCGTTAGCGGTAGCGTAACGCACCATAATTGGACTCGGTGCGTTAGCGATAGCGTAACGCACCCTACATTAAATTTACATTTATTTACATATATCTCTTTTTGATCGCCTATCTACTTATTAGCTATTAGTAATCCTCACCAGTTACTCATCTGCAGTTTCAAAATTATCTTGAAATTGGCATTTCCAGATTTACAACCACAGCCTGTAACTCCTTCGCCTTCTCTTCTGGTAAAGCATCATTGGCAAACATCCCTGCTGCGAGTTCAGTTCCCGCCAGATACTTCAGCCGATCGCTTGTCCGATATGGTGGATAAAACTGAGCGTGTAAATGCGCTTCGGGATGGGTACCGTCAGTTGGTGCTTGAAACCAAGCCATCAAGTAAGGAAACGGGCGATTCCACAAGCCGTCATACTTGAGAGTGACAGTTTTTAAGGCGAGAGCAAGTGCCCAGCGTTGCTGTACTGTCAAGTCAACAAAGGTGGGAACTGGCTGTTTTGGCGCAATCCAAACTTCATAGGGGTAACGAGCACACACTGGGACGAAGGCGATCGCATGCTCATCCTGATAAATAATCCGCTGGTTGTCAGAAATCTCCTTTTGAATCAAATCTTGCAGCAAACCTCGCTGATGTTCTCGGAAATACGCCTGTTGCATTTCCAACATCCGTGCTGGAACTGGTGGTATAAAAGGATAGGCGTAGATTTGCCCGTGAGGATGGTGCAAAGTTACGCCTACCTCTACACCCTTATTTTCAAAAGGTAGGACGTACTGGATTTGAGGATTAGCTGCGAGTACGCGGGTGCGATCGCCCCAAACTTGTAATAGCAAATCTAAGTGTTCCAGTGCCAAAGAACCGAGGGAGGCTTCAGGGTCTTGAGTAAAAACCACTACCTCACACGCTCCATTCGCCGGCAAAGTTTTCACGATGGTGGCTGGTGGATCGTGCGCCAAAGGCGTCATTGAGGGAAAGCGGTTCTCGAACACCGCTACGTCATACTTTCCTTGGGGGAGTTCGGTAGGAAACTCAGGGTTGCTGGTGGGTGCGAGGGGGTTATATTCTGCAGGTGGCATGAAAGTCCGCCCTTGACGGTGACTCGCGTAAGCAACCCATTCGCCGCGCAAGGGATGCCAGCGCAGGTGAGGATTTGCCCTTACTGGATCGTTACTGGGGCTAGTGGCTGTGATGTCCTCAGTAATTGGGTATCGGCTATATAAGGTCAGGTGGCGACCATCTGGCTTTAACAGCTTGTGGGAGTACATAATCCATCTCCTGAAAGGTTTGCAGCGCGGATCGCTTCAAGGGGAATTTTCGGTGTGCGATCGGCGTACAACAAACCGTTAGCTTCTTGGAAGGTATCCGTTAACTGCGTGTAACAAAATCCGCTGAACATATCGATATTATTGACTGTTTCGAGCAGAGCAGCGTATTTAATTTGGAACTCGGAGATATTCCAGCAGCGCTCATATCCCCAGGCTTTTTCCGCCTCGGGATGATCGGCAGGGGCATAGGCGATACCACCAAACTCGGTCAGCATCACTGGTTGTCCCTGATGGGGATAGTTGTCAAGTGTGAGAATACGCCCTCCGGGACGACGACGCTCTAACAAATCCGAGATTTTAACTTCAGGTCCATAACGCTTTGCCAAGTGGTTCGGCGTGGTGTCGTAGTCATGGATAGCGAGAATGTCGGTATCTGTACTTTCCCAGCCATCGTTGCCGATCACTGGGCGACTCGGATCGAGAGTCTTGGTTAAGTGATACATTGCCAAGACGTAGTTACGGTGAGCCGGTGTCTCGACCAGATTCGGAACTCCCCAAGATTCATTAAATGGCACCCACGCCACAATACACGGATGGCTAATATCCCGCTTGATCACCTCAGCCCACTCTCGCGTCGTGCGTTCTACTGCTTTAGGCGTGAAGCGATAAGCACTGGGCATCTCCTCCCATACTAATAGCCCTAACACATCTGCCCAATACAAAAAGCGGGGGTCTTCAATTTTTTGGTGCTTGCGTACTCCGTTGAAGCCCATTGCTTTGACGAGTTCTACATCTCGTCGCAACGCCTCATCATCGGGTGCAGTCATGAGTGAATCGGGCCAGTAGCCTTGATCGAGAACCAGCCGCAAATAGTAGGGACGACCGTTGAGCATAAAGCGATCGCGCTGTATACTCACCGTCCGGATCGCTGTGTAAGATTTCACCTCATCCAGCAGTTGGTCTTTATACCACAACTGAACTTCAGCATCGATTAGCGTTGGCTTTTCAGGACTCCACAGCAATTCGTTGCGGTAGTCGTCGATACCAGGGTCGGCAAGGGCGATGCGGCGGCTAATTTCCCCGTTGAACACTTCATAAGTATCGTTCGCCAGCACTTGATCGCCAACACTCAGTTTCACCTTTATTTGTATGCCTGCTGGCGCATCACCTGCGATCGCGGCATAACAACCAAGTTCCCACCGCTCAAAGTCTGGATCCCAGCGGATGTGATCGATATAAGTCTTACCTACACGTTCAACCCAGACTGTCTGCCAAATACCAGTGGTGCGAGGATACCAAATACCGTGCGGTTCTAACTGCCAATCCTGCTTACCCCGAGGCTTGGCGAGGTCAAGAGGATCGTCCTCTGCCCAGACTGTCACCAAAGTTCGTCCGCTATTATTCAATAATGGGGTAATATCGAGGGTGAAAGCGGTATGTCCGCCTTCATGCTCAGCGATGTATTGACCGTTAACCCAGACACGAGCGCGATAGTCCACCGCCCCAAAGTGCAACAGCAATCTGCCTTCACCTTCAGGCGTATCAAATTCCCGCTCATACCAGCAGTTGGAGTGAAACCCTGTATCACCAATACCGCTTTTGGTAGATTCGGGAGCGAATGGAACTTCTATACAATGAGTCCATTGTTTAATGTCACTAGGTTGAACGCATTGACCCTCATCGTCAAAAGCGAACTTCCACTGACCGTTTAGAGTTTGCCAATGCGATCGCTGTAACTGCGGACGCGGGTATGCTGTTTCTCTTGAGCCGAAAATTTTCTGGTGATCGGTATTAGAGGCTAATTTAGCCTCCCGATTTTTTATATCTAACAATTGCATCAAAACCTCTCGTCTGTCTGCAACAGAACAAATTCTTTTTGTGTTTTCTGTTTAACAACCCATACAACCAATTTAGCCTATTTCTATAAATTCCCGCAGGAGGCTTGACCGTACCAAGAAATGGTACGGTCAAGCCACTGCTTACAACTCACCTCAAACCACACTATTCTTTAGTAGGGAACGCAAATCATTGCTGTTGCTCCCCATCTTAGGGCAATCAAATTAGGTATTGGCTGCTGGCATCGTGCTATTATGGCATACTGATCCCAAATATTTGTATAGGTTGTCGGGAAAAAATAATATTAACATTTGTGCTACGTTCTATGAGAGCGCAGGAATTAAAGGCTTATTCCCACATCATCACACCATCAATTCACATCCAGTGCTTTCATAGCTGCTGTCATCTATTTGTTTGGTAATCAGGTTGTGGAGGTAGTCGGTGACAATAGGCATATCGATTTTCTTCCTCAAAACGCGCACGATAAATGCGCGGCGCGTATTTTTAAATGCGCG
>CAZZYE010000520.1:0-5942 GCA_964658145.1 uncultured Stigonema sp. | reverse complement strand
ACTTGTTAGTTGTTTTACTAACTGATAATTACTAATCGGTTTTTATTAGCCATTAGCACTATTACATAGTCATCTTTAGTTACGCAAATCTACGATTTACATCGTTTGTGTCTTGCGATCATTCTATGGCATCAATTGAATTTAATTTATTCGCCCCCTACAACAAAGCAGCTGAGTTAATTGGTTCTTTTTCCAATTGGGAAGCAGTCCCAATGGAAAAAGGCGATGATGGTTATTTTCGTACAAAAGTTGAACTAGAAGACGGCGATTATCAATATAAATTCCGCGTTCAATCAAGATCCTGGTTTTTTGAACCCGATCAATGGGTTGAAGTGACAGATCCTTACGCGACTGATATTGATGAATTAAGTGGAAAAGATAACGGGATCGTGCGGATAAAAGATGGGGAAAGAATTGTCGATACATACGTTTGGAAACATGATGATAAACCCCTGCCACCAGACCACGAATTAGTAATTTATGAATTGCACATTGCTGACTTTTCTGGTGGTGAAGATGATCTGGACGCTAGAGGAAAGTATAAGCACGCTATTGAAAAATTAGATTATCTTGCTGAATTGGGAATCAATGCTATTGAATTGATGCCAATTAAAGAATATCCTGGCGATTATAGCTGGGGGTACAATCCCCGTCATTTCTTTGCAACAGAATCGAGTTACGGTCCTACCGAGGATTTGAAAAAGCTGATTGACGAGTGCCATGCCAGAGGCATTCGTGTGATTATGGACGGTATTTATAACCACTCGGAAGCATCAGCACCACTGACCCAAATCGATCACGATTATTGGTATCACCACTCTCCCCGAGATCCAGATAATAACTGGGGACCGGAATTTAATTACGAATTCCACGACGAAAAATTAGACACCTATCCTGCGCGTAAATTTATTGGTGATACAGTTCGTTTTTGGGTTAGTGAATATCACCTTGACGGTATTCGTTACGATGCAGCACGGCAAATTGCTAATTACGACTTCATGCACTGGGTTGTCCAAGAAGCCAAAAAAACTGCTAGCATGAAGCCTTTTTACGACATTGCCGAATATATTCCAGAAACTACCAGCATTACCAATGTAGATGGACCAATGGATGCGTGCTGGCACGATAGTTTCCGCCATGTTGTTACTGTACACATTTGCGGTGACACCTTTGATTTAGAGCAGCTTAAAGATGTCATCGACTGCAAACGCCAAGGCTTCATGGGTGCAACCAATGTGGTGAATTACCTCACTAACCATGACCACGATCGCATTATGGTAGAGTTGGGTAATCGCAACATCTTTGACGAAGAAGCATTCAAGCGTCTCAAGTTAGGTGCTGCCATACTCATGACAGCAGTTGGTGTACCAATGATTTGGATGGGTCAAGAGTTTGGTGAGTACAAACCCAAAACTCAAGAGCAATCCAAAATTGATTGGACATTGCTAGGTCACGACTTGAATCGCGGCTTGTTTGAATATTACAAAGGCTTAATTAACCTGCGGAAAAACAATCATGCCCTCTACACAGAAAACATCGACTTTATCCACGAAAATCTAGAGGCAAAAGTGTTAGCTTACAGCCGTTGGAACGATCAAGGTTCTCGTGTTGTAGTCGTAGCAAATTTCTCAGAAAATTTCTTAGCTGGCTATCAAGTTCCTCACTTCCCCGTCGGTGGTACATGGCACGAGTGGACAGGTAATTATGATCTTGAAGCTGGTGATGATGGCATCATGATTGATCTAGGACCACATGAAGCCAAAGTATTTGTTTGCAAGTAGTTGATCCCCCCTTAATCCCCCCTTAAAAAGGGGGGAAATATATATATAGCCCCCCTTTTTAAGGGAACCCAGCGCGCATGAGGAGGGCTTCCCTCCGTAGGCGACTGGTGAGTCCAGTGCGCATGAGGCGGAGAGAAGTTGCAAGGAGGGAAACCCTCCGAGCAAACTTCGGGGTTTCCCGCCGTAGGCAACTGGCGATCTTCGTAAGCGTTGCGATCTTCCGGTACTCCGGCGGAGCGCGATCTTCGAGGAACGAGCGTCACCCGAAGGGCGTGGGTTGGGGGGATCTTTGCGTCTGCGGTTCTCCTAGAAAATAGCCCCCCTTTTTAAGGGGGGTTGGGGGGATCTTTGCGTCTGCGGTTCTCCTAAAAAGACTTGACTTACAAAATCGTTCCGATTTCTTTCAAATAAACCCGTGTAAATGGTTCATTTTCTCCCAAGGTGTACTCTTCAATCAAACCTTGGCGTCTAATAGAAATGTTGTTCCCCTTTTTAATCACAACGGTAGAGTTCTCGAAAACGTCTCGTGTCAGCGTCATCTCAGTTTCAGTAGGATTATCTAAAATTACCGCGTTGCTTCCATGGTAAAACATACCATCGGTTTCCAATATGTCTTCCTTGTACTCAGCAATCAGCAAATCTAGTTTGGGATTGCGCAGTAAAGTTAGGAGGTTACTGTTGTAATCCTTATTCAGGATTTTTTCTGAGCGATTGACGAAAAGTGCCTCACGACAAACAGCGCCTATGGTCCAATCAGGGTGTTGTAAAAGAATATGGTCAATCGTTTCTTGCAGTTCTTGAATCGAGATTTGGTTGAATGTGATAGTTGGTATCCTGGCATCTGTACCCGACTTAAAGAAGGTTTCCAAGATAGAGGAAGGCACATCAACACTTTCACCGATCGCAGGATTAAGATGCATCAAAATGCCTGGTGCAGCGTTAATTTCTATGATGGCAAAGTCGCCGGACTTCCAAGATTTGGAAAGACTTGGGGTAATAACATCAATACCTAGGCAAGTGAGGTGGAAGTGTTGAGCAATGTCTTGCGCCAAGATAATGTTGTCAGGGTGGAGGGTACGGGTTGCATCAATGCTTACACCGCCAGCTGAGAGATTGGCGACCTTGCGAAGATAAACAGTGCGGTCTTTTTCAATAACGCTATCCAATGATAAGCGTTGTTGTTCGAGATACTGTTCCATCGCGTCGTCGGACTGAATCTTGCTCATTGCTGAGGTTGGTGTGTCCCAACGTCCTGGTTTTCGGTTTTCCTCTCTGATTAACTGAGCAATGGTTGAGTCCCCATCACCTACAATCCATGCAGGACGGCGTTCAGTAGCAGCAACAAATTTGCCGTTGACACACAGCAAGCGGAAGTCTGCTCCGGAGATACTTTTCTCCACAATGACTCGCGTGGTCTCGTTATCTGGAATTGCCTCCACTGCTCTACTAAAAGCAGATTCCAATTCTTCCGCATCTCGCACCTCAGCTGTCACCCCGATTCCTTTGTGACCAGCTACAGGCTTGACTGCGACTGGGTAGCCGATCTCTCTTGCTACCCCAATGGCTTCCCGACATGAAACAACGATATCACCCTTAGGCACTGGAAAACCCAAAGTATTTAAAAATGCCTTGCAGTCATCCTTGCGGGTGGTGAAATCGGAATCCACATGGCTGTCACAGTCAAATGTCGTTGCTATCCCGCGAACTTGTTTTTTTCCATAGCCGTATTGCATCAATCCTTCATCCCACAGATAAAAGGTGGGAATACCTTTGTTGTAGGCTGTTCGCAATAAGGTGTAAACCGTGGGACCGCCGTAGACAGATTCTCGGAATCTTTTCTGAAGCGTCGAAATCGGCTCCTCAAACAGAATATCTTCGTCTTGAGTAATGGCTTCAAACCAATCCCATACGAAGTAAACCACCGATCGCGTTGTGCGCGCGTGCAGCGATTGGACGCTAATCTGCGCGTGATCGGTATAGGGTTTCACATTCCAGCGGTTGAGGTGCAAACCCATATCGAGTTTTCCCACTTCTGACACGGTACGACCAAACAGATGGGCATAGGATTCATATTTTTCGTCGCGTAGTTGTGGGTAGCGATCGCCAATAATTGAGATGTAATCCTCAAGCGGCAAAGCGTCTCTATACTCAGTTCTAGCAAAGTCAAATACTAACGCCCCTATATCCAAATAGGGGTTCGGTCCATTGTAGTGCTTGAAGTTGAAAATATCGAATGCATCAGTTTTTCTAGCATTGATGCGGACTGTATCGGTAATTTTCTCTTGAACCATTGACTTTATACCCTTAGCTAAACACCCTGAAATCTGGACATTTAATTGCGTTTGGGGAGCGATGGCTCAAACCCACGCTATACGTACAGTTTTTCCTTAGTTATTGTATCACATCATACTGAAAACACCATAAAATTCTAACACTATTGCTCAGCATTTTCAGCTATCTAAAGGCATACTCAACTCTAAGTGGACTTAAAAGTCAAAAGTCCAGCGCAACCAATGACTAAATATATTACCTTTGAAAGGTACAATCAGATACTTATATCTTTTATTATGGGTGACTCTAAAAAAATTAAGGAGACAGCCAAGTATGGATAGCACAAAAGCTGTTCTCAGAAGTGAAGTTCGACATCTTGCTGATGAAGCTTTTCACCGCAAGCTGATTTCTGGGTATGGAGATGGTCCAAACACCAATGAATATCAAATTGTCTACCAAGGCAAACCCAGACATTTCCTTCTAGAAGATGCACATTCTTTTTTACAGGATTTACTTTTAGACAGTCAAGTTGAGCAATAGATATTCCCAATTTCAGCTCTAAACTCGAATGAGCAAACCGCCATCGGTTTTAGAATTTAGGCATTGACAAAAATAATCAAATATGATAACGCCATTGTCTGGCATTTACAGTCAACTATAGGGGCGCTCCTGCCGTCATTGGTGTCAACAATCGCGCCGCGAAACCCTTTCTCCTGACCACGCACGTGGGAATGCATTCAAGTCATTCTGCCTCCTCTTAAAGGAGGCAGTCGCTTTGGGAACAAGATTTCACCACCAAGCATGAAAATAGTATTTCCCCACTCCCGTACAGACGTTCCGCCGGAACGTCTCTTCCCCACTCCCTATTTACAAATCAGTCGCTTTGGGAAAAAATTTACCCACAAAGTATGTAGAGATTTTGTATCTTAATCTACCAAATGGGTGTTTTTAAGTTTTAATTGTCATGTTTTATTGAAATAGAGTCATCATATTAGGAGGCACTATGGCGGAGAGTGAAATCAAACGGCAGCTGGTAATTATTGGTGGTGCAGAAGATAAGGAAGGGGATTGCCAGATTCTGCGAGAGTTCGTTCGACGCGCTGGTAGTACTAAGGCAAGGGTTGTCATTCTGACAGCGGCAACAGAACTACCAAGAGAAGTAGGAGAAAATTATATTAGAGTTTTTCAGCGGCTGGGAGCCGAGGATATTCGGATAATTGACACCGAAACTCGTGAAGATGCTTCTTCATCTACCGCTTTAGACGCAATTAACAAAGCTACTGGCATATTTTTTACTGGAGGAGACCAAGCTCGCATTACCAGCATCCTCAAAGATACTGAAATCGATACCGCTATTCACAAACGCTACGCTGAAGGCATAGTTGTGGGAGGTACCAGCGCTGGGGCTGCTGTAATGCCAGACGTAATGATTGTCGAAGGCGACTCTGAGACAAACCCTCGGATTGAAATTGTGGACATGGGTCCTGGGATGGGTTTTCTACCTGGGGTGGTGATTGACCAACATTTCTCGCAGCGCGGACGCTTAGGACGCTTAATTGCTGCCTTGTCACAGCAGCCTGCTGTCTTGGGATTCGGCATTGACGAGAATACTGCGATAGTAGTGACCGATGACCAGTTTGAAGTGGTTGGGCAAGGCTGTATCACCATTGTCGATGAATCAGAGATGGTACATAGCAATGTTGACGAAATCCTGAAGGATGAGCCTTTGGCAGTTTGCGGCGCCAAGCTTCATATTTTGCCCAACGGATACAAATTTGACTTGAAAACTCGCAAGCCTATTCTGGAGAATCGCTCACAAGCAAATGGTTCTGTGCCAGTTGAGCAAACAAACGCTTAATTTTCAGCAATTGCTAATTGCTAATTGCTAAT
>CAZZYE010000519.1:0-5943 GCA_964658145.1 uncultured Stigonema sp. | reverse complement strand
AAAAGGGGGGTTGGGGGGATCTTCAGGGAGTGACGCTTCTAACTGAACTGTATTGATTAATAACTACACAATGGATAACCACGATTTCTGATGAACCTCCAATTTGCACCAGTAAAGATAAAGTAGTAACAGCGATTGCTTTGGAGTTGCAACATTTAAAGTATAAGCATAATTACTTAGGATTGCCTTATGACATCCACAGCATCAGAAAAAGTACGTTGGACAACTGCCGACTTGGAGTTATTTCCTGATGACGGCAAGCGTTATGAGATTATTGATGGAGAATTATTTGTGACCAGATCGCCCCACTGGAAACATCAAGAAGTCTGTGTAAACATCAGTACACAATTGAAAATCTGGTCAACTCAGACTGGTTTGGGAAGAGTTGCCTATGCACCTGGCATCATCTTTACCGATGCTGACAACGTGATTCCTGATGTTGTGTGGGCGAGTAATGAACGTTTAGCAGAATTACTAGATGAGGCAGGACATTTGACAGGTGCGCCCGAGTTGGTAGTAGAGGTACTGTCTCCTGGGGAAAAGCAGGAAAGGCGCGACAAGCAGTTGAAACTCAAACTCTATTCAGCTCAAGGAGTGCAGGAATACTGGATTTTTGACCGCGAAAAGCAAAAAGTTGAAGTTTATCGTCGGGAAAACGCTGTTTTGAAACTAGCTGCAACTTTGTACAAGGAAGATAACTTAACCAGTCCTCTTTTGCCGGGGTTTAGTTGTGCTGTTGAGCGTTTCTTTGGGTAAGCAGCTTCCTTAAAAAAACTGGAGTTGGAAGTTACGATCTAAGGAATTTCAAATGAATCTATCATTTAAAGACGTACAGTTTATCATTGAAGCCATTGATAATCTAATGGAGACATATCAAGAACGTCTCAAAAACATCGAAGATGTAGATGAGGATGAGGCATCCGATATCGGCAATGACTCTATGTTTTTAGCATCACTACGGAAAGACTTAGAGAAAAATTTGGAGCAGAGTGCTTTGCCATCGCCAAAAGATAAGTAAGTCGGCGATAAAAAACCTAATTCTCAAGAAACTGAGACACTGTTTGTAGTGACTGTTGGCAGTGTGCTGACACCGGATCGGGTAATTTCTCTGGAAAGGGCAACGCTAAGTCCAAAGTAAGCTACTTTTCCGTTTAGTTCGTTTAATATCCTTTGGATAAACAACAATGCAAAGTATAAAATTACGTTCTCGTGTCGGAAAAGATGGAATATTACATCTTGATCTTCCAGTAGAAATGACAGATACAGAAATCGAGGTGACAGTAACAATTCAAAGAGTCACACCACAACAAAGAGGCTGGATGCCTGGTTTTTTTGAAGAAGTAATTGGCGGTTGGGTGGGAGAACCGCTACAAAGACCAGAACAGGGAGAGTATGAGACAAGGGAGCAGCTATTTTGACTTATCTTCTTGACTCAAATGTTTGCATTCGCTTGATAAATAATAGCAGTCGAGCGGTAACAACTCGACTTGCAGCCCAACAGCCAGAAGATATTTATGTTTCCACGATCACCCAATTAGAACTTTATTATGGTGCCTATCGTAGCGCCCAACAGTCAAGAAATTTAGAAATATTGCAACGCTTTTTTAGTCAATTTACTATTATACCTTTAGACCCAGAGGCTGCTCCGATAGCAGGGAGAATTCGGGCGGAATTAGCTGCTATGGGTACGCCAATTGGTCCTAATGATTTGCAGATTGCGGCGATTACCGTAGCGAATAATTTAATATTAGTTACCCATAATGTTCGTGAATTTAATAGAGTTAATGGGTTGATCCTTGAGGATTGGGAGCAGGAAGATTATAGCGGGTAATATATCCAGGGCTATTTCATTCTATACCAGAGCCTTGAACTCAAGTTCAAGGCTCAAAGCTGAAGTCCGTTGAAACGGACTAAATTCCTGAAACTTCTAGTCGGCTTAAGCCGACTTCAGCTATTAGCCTAGGAATTTATTCCTAGGCGTGTGGGTTGCGTTTTGCAGAATGAAATAGCCCTGGTAATATATCTACTAATATCTTTCAGGTCGCGTTTGGCTGAAGGAGCAAAAATATACCGACTCATTACTTACTTAGTAGCCTCTGCTTGCTCAATTTCCGCTTCAATGCGCCGGATATCTTCCTCAATTTCAGCAAATACTTCTTCGCCATCAATTCCTTCACCGCGATCAAGTTCTTCAATGCCAACTCGGATTTTAGCTTTCAACTCTGCTAGCCGTTCCTCTTGAACGCGATCGCGCTCTAAGAGCAAACGCAAACCTTCACCAATCATCTCACTAATTGAGTTGTATTTCCCACTACTAACCCGATCATTGACTAACTGCTCAAGCTCTGATGTTAAAGATATATTCATACATCTGCACCTGCTTTTAATTATTTCCTACCGTAGGTCTTAATTCACCGCTGTCTGCGCTTGTTGATAAATTATTTCTTGAAACTGAATCATATCTTTGCGCGGATCGGCGTGGCTGACTTTGACTAACAGTTGTTCTCCCAATGTCACATCTCGTTTAAAAAACATTGGTAACTGTAAGCCCAAATCCTCTAACATAATCAGTGCCAAGTTGCTGTCTTCACGAAGCCACATGAGTACAGTAATCTGCCAAACATTATCTGCATGGCGACGCAAATACTCTAAAGCCCAATATCTGTTAGTATCCCGTTCTACTATGGTCACCTCGTGGGTGATAGTAGAAACAGACATCATCACTTCTTTAAGTTCTTCTCCAGAGAAAGGGAGAACTTCACCGCGTAGATGGGCTTTAAGTTGAAAGTGCGTCAGCAAGTCGCTGTAGCGGCGAATAGGAGAAGTTGCCTGAGTGTAGTTATCTAAACCCAAACCTGCGTGACGTACAGGGCTGATGCTCATTTCGCTTTTAGGCATACAGCGACGCATAGCACAAGCACGGACAAACCCTGCTGGGAGTTGGAGTAATTCTTCGTCTGGGGGTAATTCTGGCTGTGGCTGACCGCGAAAGGGTAGGGGAATGTTGTGAGTTCGACCGTAGCGGGCAGCAACCTCACCTGCAAGAATCATCATTTCTGCTACCAGTTGGCGGGATGAAGAGTCATCTAAAACTTCAATACTAATGTCGTCATTTTTGACTTTAATCATCGCCTCTGGCATATTGATGCTGATTGCTCCTTGAGCATACCGCCATGCTTTGCGTCGATTTGCCCAAGTCGCGATCGCCTCAATTTCTGGTTCTGCCTCCACCCCCAACTCTAGCATTTCATCTACATCTTCGTAGGTCAGGCGATAGGTCGGCTTAATTAGACTTGTCTGTATGCTATAATCTTCTACTGCCCCAAGTGCATCTAAAACAATCCCAAAACTTAAGGCGCAACAAACATGTCCCTGCACCAGACTCATTGGTCCAGTTGCCAATAATTCTGGGAACATGGGAATCATTCCCGTCGGTAAATAAACTGTACTGCCTCGTTTTCTGGCTTCTAGGTCTAATTCATCTTCTGGCATCAGCATCCGTGTAGGATCGGCAATATGCACCCACACCCGCTCCCGTCCATCGGGGAGTAATTCCCAACTCAGACCATCGTCTATCTCGGTAGTACTTTCATCATCGATTGTGTACACCTTGAGTTTTGTCAGATCTAGACGGTTTACATCTTGGTCTGGCGGAGGGGAATCAAAACGCTGTTGCGCCACTTCTAATACCTTGCTAGGGAACTGAACCGGGATTGACGAACGACGCAGAAATAAGTTTTCATTCTGACTCCACCAACCCAAGTCCACTAATAGTTCAAAGGCTCCTTGGGGGGTTGCGGGACGCCCCAGCATTGTCATGGTTTCCAGGGTCGGTACACTTGGAGGATAGGCACGCGCCAGAGAGTCATAATTTAGCCTCTCACGCACGACGTCAGCAAGCAATGTTGCATATTTTTCCAATGCTTCCAAACGTTGACGTTCCACACGTTGCCACTCCACTGCAACACCATTAAGTGCTTGCTCTACACGAGCCAAAAAGTCCTGCTGTCCTCTAGCTTTTTGGGCTTCTACTTCCAGCTGGTGTTTACGTTCTGCTACTTGAGCTAAAGAACGCGGTTCGTAACCTTCTCCCTTTTGCTTGAAGTAGATTTTGTCGTCTGATAACAAGCAATGAGCAGCGTAACACTGGGGTACTTGTGATTCTGAAAACAGCAGATTCGCCATTTCTGCCGGGGTGACTGTTTCTCCACCCTCAACCAGTAATTCCCAAGCAACCTCCAAACTTGATGGATCTAAATAAGGCTTTAGTTCCTCCAGAAATTGCGGGATTTGCGAAGGCTTATAGGTTTGTCCTATAACTGTGTAGGTCATTTGTCGAGATGCAAGAGTATGGGATTGACCCCGTTCATCTACGACAAACCAACGGGCTTTGCCGTCAGGACGATCTACTACACCCAGACGGCGATCGCTACCAACCCTAAATTCTACTAGCGTCCCCTTGTCCACAAGCTTCGCATTTTAAGAAGTTTTTATTTTTAAATTTTAAGTTTTGAGTTTTGAGTTCAAATTAATTCATAACTCAACACTCATCAACGCCAGTTGCCTGCGACGGGAAACCCGTCTTCAACACTGGCTCCTCATCACTGTTTTTAGCCTTCCGCATTAATGAATGGCAACAAAGCCAAAATTCGAGCGCGTTTAATGGAATATGTCAACTCTCGCTGTTGCTGAGCAGTCAGTCCAGTAATCCTGCGGGGTAGAATCTTACCTCGTTCAGTGATGAACTTACGCAATAAATCTACATCTTTATAATCTATTGGTTCTCCTGGTTTAATTGGAGACAAGCGACGACGGTAATAACTCATATGCTATTTAATTTCCTTGTGAACGATATGTCTGTTGCAATGACGACAGAACTTTTTCAGTTCTAGCCTGTTAGTGGTGTTGCGACGATTTTTAGTAGTGGTATAGCGTGAAACGCCAGCAGAGCGCTTATCTACGTTAGTGCGACACTCAGTACATTCTAGTGTCACTACTATGCGGACACCTTTACTCTTAGCCATAATCTTACAATCAGTACTAGAGGAGAATTAACACAAATATCCATTATCGCACATTGCGCCGCATTTTTTCAACTAATCGCTTGACTTTAATATCTAGCGAATAGCCTCGACGCGACGAAACTATCATAGTCCTACTTGCGCGATCGTGCAAAGCTTGCCGCGCCTGAGTATCAGAAAAAGCTGCACCACAGTCAATAGCTAGGGGAATCACTAGCAGTATAGCAGTGGGATTGCTGATGATGTTGCCTAGGGCAATAGAAACCAAAAGCGCACCCAAACCCACTATCCCCTCTCGCTTTAAAAGTGCCTCCAAATCTGGAACCTTTCCTCGTTCAACTTCCAACAACTTGAGATCGAAAGCAAAACGCCCCAAACTCTGCCCTTGATTGTTATACACCATTAGCACCCGCAAAACCAGCCAAGCGATCGCAAAAACAAGTATCTGAACAACTTGAATGCCTGATTCGCTGCTGCCGAATATGGAACTGATCAACCAGACACTCAGGAAATCAATTCCTAATGCCATACCTCGTCGCGCAAACTCAGCCTTGGGATAGTGTTTTGGCGTGGGAACTCTTTCAATCGTCATAGCAAATAAGTAGTTTTTATAGCCACTAGGGAAACAGAGTTCCCCTATTCCTTAATAAAATATTAAATTTTTAGGGTGCGTTAGTAACGCACCATCTTAATAGTAGCTATGTATTCAAGCTGACAGATGTTTCATGATAAAAAAAGGGAACAGGGAACAGGGAACAGGAAAAGAAAAAAAAATGCGCGTTGTGGGATACAAACCCACTTCAAAAAAGATGTCCGAGCGCTAGCAGCGCTTTTCGCGCTTATATACGGCGTCCTTTTTTTTCAATCCCACGGATGGGTGTCGTGGGATGCGCTCTTTAGAGTTCCCTGTTCCCTGTTCCCT
>CAZZYE010000518.1:0-5952 GCA_964658145.1 uncultured Stigonema sp. | reverse complement strand
AGCCCAACCCACAGCCCGACCCACAGCGAAACCTATTGGGAAAGTCGTCGAACCTACAGCCCAACCTACAGCCATAGCCACAATCATGCTTACATGCGAAGCCACAGTTGAACCCATAGTTGAACTATTTATAGAAAAACCTATCATCGTCCTCACAGGTAAATTCAAAAACTCAAGGTGTTTGAATACTGGATACATTATCTTTATATTAATAAGATGCAAAACTATATTCACAGCCACGATAAAAACCCATACGCGAAAATTAAACAGCACAGAGTTATATCCCAAGTTCGCTAACAACCAACTAGCAACCTCAGCCGCAGCATGAAACGTAAACCAAGCTGTAGCCATAGCTATCATTTCAGCTATTAAGAACAGCCAAATTAAACCTGTATAGGGTAGTTTTCGCTTCTCAATAGGTATAACAGCCGTCTGCACCTTTACAGTTACAGTGTGAGTTGAGGGATAAGCATTACTGTGCAGTATGAGTTGACGTTTATACTGTGTGTCTGCCATTAACTTGCTGGTATCTACGCAGAATCGACAGTTAATTGGTTTTTGGGTACATCTGATGGATTCTTCTACAGAAATCCAAGCATGGGAATCTGGTGTATGGGGTGGATCGTGAGGATGGGGTACAACTTGCCATTTGCCTTCTAAAACTGTTTCAGGTATTGGGTTTCGGACGGTGATGGTTTGTGTCAGCTTTTCCCCTAAATGAGTCGCTTTAAACTCCAAGACTGCTGCACTCAACTCCACTGCTGGTTCACGAATGACATCAATTGGTTGCAGTGCTGCTAAAGCCGCTTTCGCATTGGGAAAACGGTCATCCTGTAGGGGTTGTACCATCTTCTCCAACCAGCCTAAAAAGCTCAGACTCAGGCGGGGTAGGCGATTTTGAAAGTGAATCTGATATGGGTTTTTGCGATCGCACAATTGCCGTATTTCTGTTGACCTGATTTCTGTTAATAGGCAAATCAAGGTTGTACCCAAAGCATACAAGTCTGTAGCCTTTGTCGGCTCAAACATCTGCTCTGGCGGAATAAAACCCGGAGTACCCTTGAATACACTACTCCCCGCAACTTCCTGACTCCCAATGCGAGCAAAACCAAAGTCAATTAGATAGACGTTGAGTTCTTCATCTACCAAAATGTTTTCTGGTTTGATGTCCCGATGAATTACGGGAGGATTGAAAATTTGCAGATATCCGAGAATGTCTAAGGCTTTGAAAGCAATTTGCTTAATTTCCTCTATGTCGAAATCACCGAGGCGTTCTGCTAAAGATTGGGCGTTAATATATTCTTGCACCAAACAAAAGCCATCAGACGTAGCAAAAGAGTTTATGTAGCGCGGAATACCAGGATGAGCTAGTCCTTGTAGCACTCTAATTTCCCGTTGATGAGCTTCAAATCCAGACCAACTGGAACCAGCTTGGGCAAAACAAAACTGCTTTAGTACCACCTGTTTCCCTGTCTCAATATTTGATGCTAGCCAAGTAATCCTTCCTCCTTCTCGATTGCGTCCCAATTCTCGTACAAGTTGATAGCCATGTTCGCTGAAATCTGGATATGGATAGCTATTCATAGTTCAAAGGCAACAACTGTAATCTGTAGAAGTTGCTGTGTAATACGCAAATACAGTTAATATACCAGGCGTAATTCAATTAATCAATGTTTTTAACAATAGTTATTTAACTATATTTTTGTCCAAAGTCCAAATCGTGTACTCTTTACAGATAATTATAGGCAGCTTGACGAAAAGCTTTAAGTTTAGCTAGAAGTTCCATAACGGTCGTGTTCGAGTTGGTTGTGCTTCTCTCATATAACCGTTAATCCGAGTCTGTGCTAACCCCAGACTCCTTTTTTTCAATATTTTTACTGAAAAAGCTAAAAATACTGCATAATAGTAAAAATTTATACCGCTTTGCTGAGCTACACTCTAGCATCGAGACTTATTATCGATTCAAGAACCAATATTAAAAGCTGGGCGGTCCTCATCTTTCTTAAACAGGAACCGCTGATCAGAGTGCCATTATAGAAGAAACAAGTGACGAGCAAAGAAAATGCAAAAGCAGCCTAAACAACTGGTTGTATCTGATCCAAAAGTGATGATGGGAAAACCCGTTATTGTTGGGACACGCATTACTGTTGAGTTGATTCTTGAAAAGCTAGCTGCTGGTGAAACACCAGAACAAATTATCCAAGCTCATCCGCGACTCAGCCGCGAGGCAATTCAAGCAGCTTTAGCATTTGCAGCTGAGGTTTTACGATATGATGTGATTTATCCCATTGTTGAGACGGCTTCTTGAAATTTCTAGCAGATGAGAATCTAGATCAGCAAATCGTTGAACGTTTGCGGCAAGATGGACATTTCGTATGGTACATCGCCGAAATGGAACCAGGAGTTTCTGATGATGTCGTGCTTAATTTGGCGAACCAAGAGGGAGCACTGTTAATAACAGCTGATAAAGATTTTGGTGAGTTGGTGTTTCGCTTGGGTCGCATCGCATCGGGTGTCGTGCTAATTCGATTACCAGGGTTGTCTCTAACCAGCAAAGCGGAGATTGTCTCCCGTGCGCTTAATCAACACGCTAACGAGTTACTGGGAGTTTTCGCTGTCATCACACCGACGAACATTCGTATTCGGAAAATTGAAAATTGAATGCGTACACGAAGCGATCGCCCATTACTTCCCCAACTGCGATCATCTTTCTATTTCCATGTCCACCCAGATTTTTCAGTAATTTCTGCTTGCAAAATATCCTCCGACTTTATAGCTAAATCAGCCGAAGCGGCAAATAAGCCAATTAATGGATCGGGAACAGTATTATCAACTAGTTCTAGCAATTGAGTTTGTAGGTATAGCCTGACCGCTTCAGTCACAATTGACTCTGGAGATTGACCTCTTTCATGAGCAAGAGTTGTTACTTTTTCAAGAAGAGTTTGTTCTGGTTTCCACTCAAACATAGAATTCACAAGATAACTTTTATCTAATTAGTAGCCCACTAATATCATAGTAGGAGGACAGGCTTAGGCGAACTTCATTCAGTCAAAGAAACGCTTACACCTATCTCTATCATCCCATTCTCGTCTCAGTTCTTGCTGGAACTCCAAAGCATCCACACGCTTAGGCAAAAAGCCACGCCATTTGTCTAACTGTTGCTTGGGTAATTTTTTGCTGTTGTTTTGATGCTCAGATGTGACTCGTAAGCGAACCAGCATCGCCAATTCTTCTAAAAGTCGCAGTTGTTCTTCAGCACTGAACCTTTCTACTTGGCTATATATCTCGTTATAAGTAGACATAAAGTTTCTGCTATAGTTTTTTTTGCCTTAAGTTCAATATACACAAAGCCCCTAAGCGTTACTCCTCATGCTAGTAGGGAAAAACTCACAGTCAGGCTTCAGTCTAAGAAACGCTATTAGACATCTCCGAAAAACAATGTATGAACGCGCGGCGTTCTACAAGGGTTGTAGATAACGCACAATTAATTTCTGGAGATGTCTATTGGGTTCAGGCGGATTCTAAGAGCGCTGACACAATCAAGCCAAGGCATTGTCCACTTGACATGATATCAATTTTTGGTATCATGATAAAGACTAAAATAGTTGTTGAAAAACTTATATAATCTTCTGTAAGGAAAGCACAAATCATGCTGTCAGTCGTAGCGGTCATGTATAAAAAATAGTACTTAATACCTTGAGTTACTACTTAGTAGTAACATCAAAAGGAAGCCGTGAATGGATCTCAATAATAAACAGCGTAAGATTTTAGAGTTGATTTTTACAAATCCTATTCCCTCAAATATTATTTGGAAAGATATTGAAAGTCTATTTATAGCGTTAGGTGCTGATGTTACTCAAGGAGCAGGTTCGCGGGTTCGCGTTAAATTAAATGAAGTTAGATCTGTTTTTCATGAGCCACATCCTCAAAAAGAAACCGATAAAGGAGCAATTAAATCTGTTAGAGAATTTTTGATAGAGGCAGGAATTGAACCGTAATGATTTAGTTAAGTAGGTCGGCACAAATCATCATTAGTTTGTAGTTGCGCACGACAAGCGCTCTCTGTGCAACTACAAGCCTTTCTCCTCTATTTTACAAACCTTTACATAGTTAGTGTTATTCTCGCTGACCTACTTACTCAATCCAGAAAATAAGAGAGTAAGAATTATAAAAGCCATGATGACTTACAAGGGGTATACAGCTAGTATTGAAGTGGATGTAGAAGCAGAAATACTTTTTGGTCGTGTATTAGATATTAAGGATGTAGTGACATTCAAAGCCAAAACTATTGATGAGGCTCGTCAGGAATTCTACAACTCAGTAGATGACTATTTAGCTTTTTGCGAAGAGTTAGGAGAGGAGCCTGACAAACCTTTCTCTGGAAAACTTCCCTTCCGCACGACTCCAGAACATCACCGGAAAATTTTTATTGCTGCTAAAAAGGCTGGCAAAAGCATTAACGCCTGGATGGATGAAGTCTTGACTGTCGCTGCTGATAAAGTTATCAATTAGTTTGGGTTGGCTTAATTGATCTAGAAATTTGGAAAGTAGAAATTTGTCCCAAGGACAAGAGTTTTGGCAATCCCTCTTTCATCATTTTGTCATGTTGTATTCCCTTGTCGCAAAGGATAAACTAACACTTCTGGTATCGTCACCACAGATGTCACAACCCTAAACTCACCTTGAAACATCGCTTCAAAGAAAGCATCAGTCATATCTAAATAAGTGGGATTTTCTTCCATGAAGTAAATCAGGGGTGCAGTATCCAAGCCCACGATTGTTGATGAATCAGCAGAGTGTTCCGTCTTAGAGGCAGAAATCAATCCTTTGTTCTCAGTCATAGCTAACACTTACTAGCGATTATTAAATCTATTGACAAATGCCCTTTCATTTTAGCTTTGGACGCGCACCGAGGAGGGACATCCCAAGAAACAGGAGCTAAAAAAGGGCATTTTTATACAGGCTAGGTGAGCTCATTTTAATTATGCAAAGAATCGTAGGCTTCATTGAGCTGATCTGCTGACTCTTCTAGTAAGCGTTGTTCATGAGCATTTCTTGGTAACAGTAGTTGGCGCTCAATACCTTGCCTACCAATGATACATGGAAGTCCAAGAACAACTTCACTGCCAACACCATACTTAGCATCTGCTCTCACCGATACTGGAAATATCTGCTTTTCATCTCGCAGGATGGTTTCAATTAATTGACAAACTACTGTTGATATGCCATAGCTAGTATTTCCTTTACGTTCAGAAATATTATAGGCTCGCTTACGGGTTAACTCTGCGTACTCGAACTGAATTTGTTCGAGCTTTGCTCCTGGTGGTATCGGAAACTCAGTGAACGGAATTGTCCCAATAAATGCACTAGACCAAACCACAAATTCACTGTCTCCATGCTCTCCAATCACATAAACATGAACGTCTTGTTTACTGACATTTAGTCGCTTCCCAAGTTGATATCTCAATCTAGCAGTATCAAGAACGGTTCCGGAACCTAAAATTAGGTTTTCTGCTCTAGTGGAACTGGCGATCGCAACCCGCGTTAGTACATCTACTGGATTACTAACAATTAGCACGATTGAATTCGGTGCAACTCGATCCAATTCTTTGATCGTGGAACGCATGATCTCTGCATTGTCGCTCAACGTATCTAATCGCGTCTGTCCTTGTTTTTGCTGCACCCCAACAGTCACGACAATGACATCAGAATCAGCTAAATCTTCATACTGATCTGATGGTACAATTTCCATTTCTTCAAGTAAGGGAATTGTATCTTCAATATCCCATGCTTGCCCTTCAGCCTTTGATAAGGTTCGGTCAAAAAGGACAACTGTTACACATTTACGAAGTAGTACTAAAGCATTTGCTACGTCTGCACCAACATTACCCGCACCAATGACACCGACCTTAGATGTTTTGCTACTCATGTGAAATTAATTCGTAATTCGTA
>CAZZYE010000517.1:0-5956 GCA_964658145.1 uncultured Stigonema sp. | reverse complement strand
ACTCCCCACTCCCCAATTATTACCTTCTCCAAAACCTAAAACTGGGGAATCCCGAACCACGACGGTAGCGGCGGGAAGCTTTTCGTTTGCGCCGTCTAGTAGTTCCTGCGTCGTTGGAATCGGCTTCAGTGTCTTCTGATTCATCGGGCAATTGAGTTCTAGATTCTTCCTTGCTTTTCCACCAAGCAATAGTCCAACCTGCACCTACACCAGCTATTGCACCCAGGAAGATACTCATGGAGGGTTGATACCCCAAAACCGAAAAGCAAAGCAAGAAAAATAACCAGTATTTCAGTCCGGCATCAATACCCTCAGTGGAAGCTACGGTTTCGACCTGGGGATTAGTTGCGTTTACCGTTGTAAACCAGCCTACGCCTAAACTACCCAATACACCCAAGAAAATGCTCAGGGCTACGTTCCCCAACGTCGTCCCTAACACGAGTGATATAAATAACCCAAACAGCAGTTGAGTAATTAAATTTCCAGACAACGACAGAGGATTGCCGGGTTTCTTTGGTTCAGCCATGAGGTGACTATTGGCGAATAACTTCTTTTAATTGTGCCTCTAGAGATTGAGTTGTGTCCAAAATTTTGACTCTTTGTTTTTCAAGTTCAGTAAATGCTTCAGCTTGTTCAACCTGTGAAGCCAATAAATCAGCAGTAGCATCAGCGATATCACCAGTGCGATTTTCCAGCCGAGAACGCAAAACTTCGAGCGGTGCCGTACACTGGATAATCTCAAGCGGAATTTGGTGTTTTGTCGCTAGGGCGATCGCCTCAGATCGCAACTCCTGTCGGTCGTACTTAGCATCCAAAATTACCGTAAAACCAACATTAGCCAGCATAACTCCCAAATCTAACAGCCTTGCATAAGTTTTCTCGGTCATTTCTGCCGTATACAAATCATCGCCACCACGTTCCGCCAACGGAATTCCCGCCAAGTGTTTGCGCACTGCATCCGAACGCAGGTGAATTGCCCCCAATTTACCAGCTAAGTAACGCGCCGTCGTACTCTTGCCACTCCCCGACAAACCAGACATCAAAATCAATTGCCCTTGGCGAGGCTTTGTATAATCCCAAGCCTGCTGATAGTAATCAGCCGCCGTTTTTACCGCTTCTTCCTTCTCTCTTGAAGGAATACCTGGGTCATCTAACACAAACGAACCCACCTTTGCCCGGACATAAGCCTGACGGCTCAAATACAAAGGCAGCACCTGCAAACCTTCCCAATCTCCAGTTTGCTCCACGTAAGTATTCAAAAACACATTACCCAATTCTTGACTGTGGCGCGCTTCCAAATCCATCACCGTAAACGCCACATCGTACATCACATCCACAAAGCGAAACGGCTCATTAAACTCAATGCAATCGAACAACAAAATCTTATCCTGCCACAGACAAATATTTCTCAGGTGCAAATCCCCATGACATTCCCGAATATAATTATTTTGAATTCTACTAGCAAATAATTCTGGACGTTCTGCAAAAAAGCGATCGGTATATGCCTTAGTTTCCTCAAACTGCGCCTGAGTCTGAGGACCACCAATATACTTCATAGTTTGGGCATAATTCTCATCAATCGAAGCCCGAACTTGCGCCACTTCCCCAAAACCGCGAATGTAATCATTCGTCTCAGTTTTAGCATGGTATTGAGCCACCACCCGTCCCAACTCTTCTAGGTGTGCCTCATTCAACTTACCCTGGTCAAACATCGTGCTTAGCAACGCCTCCTGAGAAAAGGCACGCATTTTTAGCACATATTCTACAGCCTCTCCCGTGCCCTCGATCTGGTACTGCTCCCCCACCAAACTTACAGGTAACACCTCCAAATACAGTTCAGCTGCTCCCCGCTGATTCAAGCGCAACTCTTCCTCACAAAAATGCCGCCGCTTCTCCAAAGTCGAGAAATCTAAAAAGCCAAAATTCATCGGCTTCTTCACCTTATACGCAAAATCCCCAGTCAACAACACATAAGAAATATGCGTCTGAATCAATTGAATCGGCTCATTCACAGCATGAGGATAAAACCCAGGCTGCAACATCTGCTCAATAATAGCTGGAATAGAAACTTCTGTCATCTTCTCTTGGCGTTCTTGGCGTCTTGGCGGTTACACAAAAAAAACCAGAGGAATACCCCCTGGTTTCAACGATAACTATAACAAACTTCAGGTAGCTTCAGACGCTAATTCTGTTTCTTCTGTCTCAGCACTTACTTGCGACTGCAAAACTGAAACAACCACTAGCCCTGGTTCAGCAAGAGCTCTCACACCCTCAGGCAAAATAAGTTCCTCAATATGCAAACTATCTCCCACCTTCATCTCAGAGACATTAACCTCAATCGCCTCTGGAATATTTTCCGGCGCACAACTTACCTGCAATTGTGTCATTTGGGTGTCTAACACACCACCTTCTAGCTTCACACCCACTGGATCTCCCAAAAAACGCAGAGGTACTTCCACATCAGTATCACCGTGACCTGCAACAGCAAAAAAGCTGAGGTGGTAGGGCGTACCTTTCGCTGGATGAGTTTGAACTTCCCGCAGCAGAGTTTTCCCACGCCAAGGAACATCAGTAACTTTGAGATCAATCAAAGTGTTGTTAACAGAATTCTTTTTCAGCAAGCGCTCAACCACTTTAGCATCAAGGGTGATAGCAATTGACTCAGTACCCTTATGACCGTACAAATTCGCCGGTATTTTCCCAGAACGGCGCAAAGCATTCGGCTTGCTGTTTTCTGGTCGTTTTTGACATTCGATTTCCATGTTATTTGTTGATTGTTGGTTGTTGGTTGTTAGTTGCTAATTGCTAATTGCTAATTGTTAATTGCCAATCTGCCATTAGCCATTAGCCATTAGCAAGGAAGCAGACGTGCCTTCGGGATGCAACAAAGCGCGTTTGGGACCGTGGATGGGGTCTTCGACAATGATGGTTTGATCGCGGCTAGCTCCTAAAGAGACGATCGCGATCGGCACTTCCATCAATTCTGCCAAAAATTTGAGATAATCTAGTGCTTGCCGTGGCAAGTCTTCTAGGGAGCGACAGTGACTGGTTGACACGCGCCATCCTGGCAGGGTTTTGTAGATCGGCTGACACCGAGCAAACCGACGGGCGTTGCTGGGAAAGTTTTCGCAGCGTTCGCCATCTATTTCATAAGCAACACAAACTTTGATTTCCTCTAGCTCGTCGAGAACATCTAGTTTGGTAATCGCTAAACAATCCATACCATTAATCCGCACGGCATAGCGACCGATAACTGCATCAAACCAGCCGCAACGCCGTTTGCGTCCAGTGGTTGTGCCAAATTCTGCACCGCGAGCGCACAAAAATTCTCCCACTTCCCCATGCATTTCCGTGGGAAATGGACCTTCTCCCACACGAGTGGTGTATGCTTTCGCTACCCCAATCACCCGGTCAATCATTGTCGGTCCTATACCTGCACCAACGCAAGCCCCCCCTGCTACTGGGTTAGAGGATGTGACATAGGGATAAGTCCCATGATCTAGGTCCAAGAGTGTGCCTTGTGCGCCTTCAAACAGAATATTGCGCCGCCGCTGAACCGCATCATATATTTTTAAGGAAGTATCGACAACGTGAGGACGCAACCGTTCCGCATACCCGAGATACTGGTCAATTACCTTTTTGGGATCTAACGGTGGCAAGTTGTAAAGCTTTTCTAAAATGACATTCTTATAATTAATCGTCCACTCTAGTTGCTTACGTAACCCCTGTTGATCCATCAAATCTAGCATCCTGATGCCAGTTCGCTCTGATTTATCAGCATAGGTTGGACCAATGCCTCTACCTGTCGTACCAATTTTATGGCTTCCTCTTCGCTCCTCCGATGCTTGGTCAATCAATCGATGGTAAGGCATCGTGACATGAGCGGTTTCAGAAATTAGCAGATTGCGAGTGGAAATACCAAGTTCTTTTAGTTGGTCGAGTTCTATAATCAAAACTTCTGGATCTATGACTGTTCCACACCCAATAATGCACTCGGTATTTGGATACAGAATACCAGAGGGAATCAAGTGCAGCTTGAAGGTCTGACCCTTCACTACAATTGTGTGTCCAGCATTGACACCCCCTTGGTAACGGACAACAACATCTGCTGACCGACTGAGCAAATCTGTTATTTTACCTTTTCCTTCATCGCCCCACTGGGCACCTATGACAATGACGTTAGCCAAGCGTTTATATTAAAGCTAAAGTTTTCACAAACTATGATTATACACATATTTTATAAGTTTTTTCAAGCTCTTTCTCAAAATTATTAATCTAGCTACAAACCTGGTTTCTGTGCAAAGTATTAATTTATTTTAAGATTTGTAAAGCGACCGACTTGAAAAGATAGTGTATAAAAAAACTATAAATAATTTAAATACTTAAGTATTAGAGTTTTTCTAGTATAACCCATTTTCTGTTCCCTGTAACCTAGCTATGATTATTCAGTTTCCGTGGTGTGTGGAATTACTGCGATCGCTAAGTTATAAAAAAAATAATTTAAATGTTAAAAATATTACAGAAAGGAAATACTGATCAAATCAAAAGATAGTCGAAAAATCAGGTATAGGAGTCAAAGCAATTTTTGTTCAAACGCCTGGTAGCAAAGGATTTATAACGCTACCATCAGAGGGAGTTCATCAAAAAAGCGCAGAATTTCCTTGTGGTATAACTTCTTTTTTTATTTGTTATTGTTAATAAAATTTAAAATTTTTAGTAAAAAGACTACTATGGCTTTATACGCTGAACTACATAGGCATCTGGGCGGTTCTGTTGTACCTCGCGTTTTATGGAGATACTTCGAGCGCCATTCGTCTCAGGAAATTTCCCGCTTTACTGACTATCAAGAATTTGAAGAGTTTTACACGCGCCCGCGCAACACCTTAGATGAATATCTGGAGTTGCACACCCTAGTGGAAAGCGTGCAAACTGTGGACACTTTGCCTTACTTTATCTATCGCCTCCTCCGGGGTGCATACATTTTTGAAAATTTGGCTTATTTGGAACTGCGCTACACCCCATATTTACGGACACCAGACCATTTGAGCCAGTCAGAAAGAATTGACAAGATGACGGAAATTGTGGAAGTTGTGGGCAGAGCCAGCAAGCTATCGGAATATCCCATAGTCACAAGCCAAATTCTCTGCATGCACACGCGCTTACCTTATGAGGTGAATAAGGCGATCGTTGATTTGGCAGCCCAGAATAGGCATTATGTGTGTGCTATAGACGTGGCTGGGGGAGATAGCTACTACGGCGATCGCATGGATGAATGGATCGATCTGTATCAGTATGCGCGAGCGCTTGGTATTAACACCACAGGACACCTTTATGAAACCACTGCTGGCTGTTATCCCCAACTGTTACCATATTTGATGCGGATTGGTCACGGCATCCAAATTCCGCTGTTGCATCCAGAGTTACTTCCAGATTTGGCTAGACGCAATCAGTGTTTGGAAGTTTGCCCGACAACGTATCTAAAAACTGGTACTTTGCAAGATATACGTCAACTCAAGTTAGTCTTTGACCGCTGTTTTGATGCTGGAGTAGACATCGCTATTTGTACTGATAACGCTGGGTTACATAATGTACGTCTGCCCTTTGAGTATGAGAATCTCTTGACTTACGACATCATTAACTTTGACCAGTTGCAAGCTTGTCAGGATGCAGCCTTCCGCCATGCTTTTGCTTGGCCCTATAGTCAACGTCCGGTGTCTTTGTTGAATGGGTTGCTGAACCCTCAACCTTCTAAAGTTTTGGCGATGAGGGATTAGTGAATATAATTCGTAATTCGTAATTCGTAATTTCAATCAGTGTTCGCTTGGACCCTCGACTGATTGTAGACCACGCTCATTTTTAATGAGCAGCTTCTTTGTACCCTTTTAATTACGAATTAGTAATTATATCATGTCCGGTTAATTACCCATAATGTAGAGACGTTGCAATGCAACGTCTC
>CAZZYE010000516.1:1081-5963 GCA_964658145.1 uncultured Stigonema sp. | reverse complement strand
CAACCACCAACTAATTCAAAAATCTCTACCAGAACCATATTTCCAGGCATCAATCCAGCGATCGCAATAGTATTTGGGAACGGTTGGCAAATCTACCCAAGGTTTTACCCGTTGACTCAGCCAAAACAAAGCCGAATAAACACCTAAATTCCCGTAATGTACCATCCAATCAAGCAAAGTTCCCAAACCTACTTGGGTCATAACCTTGACAATTAACCCCGGATGTGTGATCGCTGTTTTTAAAAGTGTTTGCGTCAATGCCGGAAACTGCACCACATCTTGCAAAAATGGCTTGAGTACAGGTTCACCCAATTGTTGCATTTGTTGAAACACCACAGACAGCAGTTGGTTAATTTGATTGGGGTCAATTTTCTGATTTACACCAACGCTCATCGCCCTTTGAAATAACCAAGTCACTGATAAACTTGGCTGGTATGGTTGCAACAGTGCTAGCGCCTTCGCAGATAATTGATCGGTTTGCAGTGCCTCATGAATGCCAAATGTTAAACGCTGCAAGTGACGCACCATTGCGCCAAAACCACCAAAACTCAAGGGAGATTGACTACCACTGCTATCTCCCACTGGTAGAATGCGACTCCAAGGCGTCAACAGCGGATGACGATAAGAAGGAAAAAAGCCAAACAACGCTCGTTTAAAGGTAAGCTGGTTCAATTCCACACCTTGATATTCTGGCATCAGGCGCAGATATTCCTCAAACAGAGCTTCTAGACCTAGGCGTTGTGGATGTGCATCCATGTAAGTAAATAAGTAAGTGGTTCTACCATCTCTGGCTGGGAAAGCTTCCCAGAAGTATTGGCATTGATTGAGTAAGGGTGTAAAAGATAACAATAAGTCCCCAGAATGGTTTTCCTCAAACCCTTCGGCGCAACTTCCCACAACTAGGCAAAGCGCATCTGGTTTTTGCCCAAGGCGTGCTTGCTGCGTTATTGGGGAAAGATGTCCCATAGCGTCAATTAACAATCTGGTTTTCAACTCGCTATCAGCTACCACCACTCCATCTGGATGAACCACCACCCCTGTAAAAGGCGTGTTTTCAAACAACTGTCCGCCGGCAGTAAGAAATCGCTGCTTTAATGTTTCCAACAGATAAACTGGATCGACACCGATATTCAGAACATCCTGTACCCAAATTTCTGCACCACCAAGAAAGCCAACTCTTGCTTTTGGATAAACGGTAGCGATCGCCTTCTCTAGTTGATCATCTGTCAGCAAACCTAATTGCAAGAAAACTTCTAACTCTTTGCGAGAGATGTTCCACTCTTGCTCTCTACCACGTAGAACCGATCGCTCAATCAACGCCACCCTTACTCCCTTCAAAGCTAGGGCGCAACCAATTAAAATACCCAATGTGCCACCGCAGATCACAACATCCCAATCCACAGCACCTAAAGGCTGCTCGTTTTCTTTCACTACCATTGGCACAGATGTGATATTATCTCTTAATGATGCCAAAGTGCGATCAGCACGACGTAACCCTTCTAAAACACCGCCTGGTAGTTGCGTAAGAATCTCTTCCGTTAAAGTCATTGTTGGTTGTTAAAAAGTATAACAACTCCAATCTTGCACTGTGGCAACGGATGTTGTAACGGATATAACGGATTCCTCTAGCTGTGAAACCAACACATAATGCATCCGTTACATCCGTTGCCACATCTGTTGCCAGTCTTTGGGTGAGGTGATTAACAGGCGTGGCAGCGGATGTTGTAACGGATATAACGGATTCCTCTAGCTGTGAAACCAACACATAATGCATCCGTTACATCCGTTGCCACATCCGCTGCCAGTCTTTGCGTGAGGTTATTAATTTTGCAGAGTACTTTAGCATCAGATGTGACTATCTTAATATAGAGATAGCACAGTAAATCTGTTTAGAGGAAAAATTCATGAACCGCTCTAAAATAGTTGCCATTATTACAGGCGCAATTTCTATACTCTTGGCGATCGCCTACCTGATCCTTGTCCAACTATTAGACTTCCGGGGCGAAATGAAACCCGCCCCTATCAGTCAAAACCAACAAAGCACGATAGTTGCTCATAACTATCCTACCACCTCCTCAAAGCGTGTTTTACTTAGTATAGGTACAGAATCATCTGCGTGAGTTTTGGGGGTAGCAATGAGATTTCAGTTAAAGGATGTATATCTGTCATTGTCTGCACAAGCAAGAAGAAATAAAAAAGCTTTGCAGCGAATAGGACTTGTAATCGGTGGTCTAGCAGTTGGCTTATTTGTGTCTTTGCTAGGGGTTGGTCAGGCGGTTAGTCAGGTGGAAACTGCTAGCTTTAGTTTTACTAAAGTTGTTGATACCGACACACCAGTACCAGGTTTTCATGAGAACTTCAAAAGTTTCAGCGATCCTTCACTAGACAATGGAAGTATAGCGTTTATAGGCGGTAGATATTATTCTCCGAATAGTATTTACAACTTTTACTACAGAGGTATTTACACCAATGTTGATGGTTCATTGAACGTAGTTGCTGACACTAATACACCTATTCCTCGTGGTGTCGGAAATTTCTTTTTTTTCAATGATTTTTCTCTAAACAATGGAACTTTAGCATTTGCTGCCAATAGAGAAAATTATGATTATACGTCAGGTATCTACACCAATGTTAGTGGTTCATTGAATGTAGTCGCGGATCTCAATACACCTATTCCTGGCGGTACAGGAGGCTTTATCGTATCCGTACAGCCTTCTTTAAATAATGGAAGTGTAGCGTTTTTTGGTCAGGGATATACAGCTTCACCTCGTCAACAAGGTATCTACAAGAATAATGGTGATGTACTCTCAGTAGTTGCGGATCTCAATAGACCGATCCCTAGCGGTACAGGAAACTTTAACAATACCTCTCAGCCTTCCTTGAACAATGAAAGTGTAGCCTTTATCGGCTCTGGAAATTCTCAACAAGGTATTTACACGAATAATGGTGGTGTACTCTCAGTAGTTGCCGACACCAATACACCTATCCCTAGCGGTACAGGAAACTTTACTGGCTTCAACAACCCTTCCTTGAGTAATGGAAGTGTAGCGTTTGTAGGTTATCAAGATTCTCAGCAAGGGATCTACACGAATAATGGTGGTGTACTTTCAGTAGTTGCCGACACGAATACACCTATCCCTGGCGGTACAGGAAACTTTACTAGCTTCTTCAATTGTAGCAATTTTTTTAACCGATGCGGTACCCTTTCGTTAAACAATGGGAATATAGCTTTTCAAGGTACTGGCACTGCTGATTTTCAAGGTATCTATACCACCCTTGGCGGTGTACTAACAAAAGTCATTGATACAAACGATTCTTTGGATGACAAGGCTATTAGTTCATTATCTTTTGGACGTGAAGGTCTTAGTGGCAATCAAATTGCCTTTGATGCAATCTTCAGCGATGGTTCGCAAGCAATTTACATTGCTACCCTAAATCAGACTTCCATCCCCAAATCTTCTAATTAGCTATTGGTGCTTTTGGTACTCCTTCACTGCTGCAACGCAAATAAAAAAAAGTAGATGTGTAAAGACGCAACATTTCGCGTCTTTACACGTCTACTTAGGTTTACTTTGTTGTAGGCAAGATGTTTGTTCGCTCTCTAAGTAGACCTTGCACGAGAACGATCGCTCTTAAGTATGATGGTAGTTTTAACAAGAGTGCCCAATTCCCTTTAGGAGTTTTTGATGAAAAGTAATCACGCTTTTGACAATTGGTTTAAAAATAAAGGTGAACCTCCAGTCATTGCGTGGACACTGTCGCTATGGTTACTTTTGATTGGTTGGCTGGCTTTCTTCTGGAATTTGGGCAGTACTGGCTTGGTTGATGAAACGGAGCCACTGTTTGCTGAAGCTGCTCGGCAGATGACGGTGACAGGCGATTGGATCACGCCTTTTTTTAATGGAGAGACTCGCTTTGATAAGCCGATTTTAATCTACTGGCTGATGGCGATCGCTTACAAAATTGTCGGCGTAAATTCGTGGGCGGTGCGCCTCCCTTTAGCACTGAGCGCCTTCGCTCTCATGAGCTTATGCTGCTATACACTGTGGTCTTTTGGCATCAGTAATCCAGACCAGTTTCAGTCCGACCCTGGTAGCAACACACATCAAACACGTAAGTACTGGCTGTGTGCTGGCTTGGGTTCTGCTGTCATGGCACTAAATGCAGTGACGATTGTTTGGGCAAGAACCGGAACCGCCGAGTTGTTGCTAAGTGGATGTATGGATGGGGCATTGTTGTCCTTTTTTATAGGTTACGCCCAACCGATGAAACCAAGGCTACAAGCACGTTGGTATCTTGTTTTTTATCTGCTAATCGCCTTGGCTATTTTGACAAAGGGACCAGTAGGAATTGTCTTACCAGGGCTGATTGTGGGCGCATTTCTGCTTTACTTGGGTAAGGCGCGAGAAGTTTTGCAGGAAATGCGCCTTCTTTGGGGTAGTCTTCTAATTCTCGCACTTGTGCTGCCTTGGTATTTGCTGGTAATTTGGCGCAATGGCTGGGCTTTTATCAACTCTTTTTTTGGATATCACAACCTGGAGCGCTTTACAAGCGTCGTTAATCACCACTCGGCTCCTTGGTACTTTTACTTTCTAGTGGTGCTGCTTGGTTTTGCTCCTTGGTCAATCTATTTACCAGTGGCGATCGCACGGCTGAAATTTTGGCAGCGATCGTACTGGCGCTCTTCAAACCGCTCTACCCAGCTTGGTCTATTTGCCCTGTTCTGGTTTATAGGTGTTTTTGTTTTCTTCACCATTGCCGTTACTAAACTACCACACTATGTATTGCCCTTAATGCCTGCGGCGGCTATTTTGGTGGCGCTCATGTGGAGCGACCATGACAGCAAGATCAGGGAGATAAGGGGGATGAGGAGGATGAGGAG
>CAZZYE010000516.1:0-1071 GCA_964658145.1 uncultured Stigonema sp. | reverse complement strand
CCTCATCCCTCCTCTGGAGTGGCTGGTTCAATGTGGTGTTTCTGTTGGTATTAGCTGGGGCGCTTTTTTGGAGTCCGCATTTCATCGGTCCCGATCCAGCCATAGTTAATCCGCGTCAGCTGATTGAACAGTCGGGTTTACCAGTCTTGGGATGTGTCATTTGGTCGATTACCGCTCTCGGCATCGCGGTTCTGCTATGGCTTCGGCAGTGGCGTGGGGTAGTGATGATGAATTTGCTGGGGTTTTTGGCATTTCTGATTTTTGTGTTTATGCCTGCAGGTTTACTGATAGATCAAGCACGTCAGCTACCTTTACGAGAGTTGTCTGCAATCATTACTAAAGTAGAGCAACCTGGTGAACCCTTAATCATGATTGGGTTTAAAAAGCCTAGCGTCGTTTTTTACACACAGCGACAAGTTAAGTATGTTTTATTAACTACGACTGCCCTAGTGGAGATGAAAAAAATCTCCGTCACTCAGCCCCAACCACCTACCCTACTCATCCTCAGTCAGCCTAAAAAATTGCAGCAAATGGGACTTCAGCCGAATCAGTACCAAAATTTAGGCAAAGCAGGTACTTACCAGCTCGTCCGCATCTCTAAATCGGAGTTTTGAATGTGTTGGAATCTTACCAATTTCCTTAAATAACGCGACAGATTGAGTAGGGACACGGCACTTTTGTTACACTTTAAGGCGCGTTTGTCCTGCTTAAAGATGGAACTAATTCGAGTGGCACTCAGTCTAAGAATTCATATCCGCTTATTGACAATTAGTTCTGGCTCATTAGTCCGCTCTTGGAGGAGAACTAATTGCGGCGCTCAACGTCAAATCAACAAATCAGGAGAAGCTCAATTTTGAAAGTAATTCCGCTATTGATGGGCATTGTTACCACCGCCACTATCGTACAACCATCTGTGGCGATGAATCCCGCAAATTCTTCTTCCAGTCCCGCAAGCAAGCAACCATCCAGCAATCTTTATGCCCAAATTATCTTGAACATCGGTCATTCTCCATCATGGCGGGAACGTGAACGTGAACGTAACCATACGACCGAGCACCCACATGAGAGGCA
>CAZZYE010000515.1:0-5968 GCA_964658145.1 uncultured Stigonema sp. | reverse complement strand
TTTTGGGATGTTCCAGTTCCGGAATGATTCATACCGCCATTATGCAACGCCAAAAATTCTTGTATTAATTTTTTTCACACTCTCACATCCATATGACGACAATGGGATACTTGGTGATCAGTTTTTTGATTACCAATTATCCAAATAACTATTAAGAAATCTTTTCAATTGATGCTAAGTTTTAGCCATCGGCAGACATCAGGCATTATTCCTGTGAACATCCTTTGAAAAAGTAACCTACCTATTTGTGTGACTCGAATCGTGGTATGAACATCTATTACATGAAAAGGTTGGTAAATATCTTACTACATTGCTATGTATCCGTTGAGTTTTTACCAACCCAAAAAATGAAAAATTCTGAACTTTTTTCCAATGAATAGAGCACACTAAAAAATCATCACAACAAAATATGTAACCGAGTCCTAAAAAGTCCTCTGTCACTGAAAAGTAGTGGCATTGAGTGTGAGTCAGCATACCAATAGCGGCATGAGCCAATGTTGGTTAAATGCTGTTAGAAAACAAAGTTTACAGAGAGTATTTAGTAGTGATTGGGGATAGATTTAGCACTTATTGAGTCACGTAAACTGTAGCAAAGGATACAGTTAACTAAAAAAGTAGGTAGTGAGAGGCGTTCAAATAAAACATGACTTGCGATGCCGCTTGCGGCATGCCCTTCGGGCATCGCATTGAATTTGGCACACTCAAGCTGTTGGACTACGAAAACTGTTGCAGGGAACTAGTACCGCTTCTCTACGAGACGCTGCTTGTCACGCTTGCTTCCCCGTTCGCGTTCGCGAAGCGTCTCGAAGAGAAGCGTCTCCGAAGGAGAAGGGGTACGCGGAATTAAAAATAAAAAATTAAAAAGCTTGAAATACAAGGTTTTTGGCTGTTTGGGATGGTAACTCTATTTCCGCTGTCATGTACTAGAAGCAAGCCTTTTGTCGTGCTGCGAACCAAAATACGCAGAGTAGGAGTAGCTGCTCACCGACCGGGTGTGCCATTCGGTGACAATAGCCTTGCGGGTGAGCGATGGATTGGGTGCAGGCATGGTGCCATGAATTACGTTTGGATCGAACAGCACCACGTCGCCCTTGTTTATGGGAAATGGAACTCTTGGTAGACCCTCAGTGAGAGAGGCTGTCTTCTCACAAACCACCTTCCAGATCGCTCGATTTTCCAGAAATGCACTTTCTGAACCATCTGGAGAAGGCGATCGCAGCAGGTTGAAAATTTCGGGGTGACTATCGAGAACTTCGTCATAAAGGCGGAGGCGCACATTCTGATGTGTTCCAGGAATAACATAAAACATTCCGCAGTCCGGATGAATGTCTTCGAGTGCACACCATGCGCGACAGACGCACTCAGGTGGATCGCGGAACAACATCACCGTGTCCGAGTGCGGCTCGCGACCTCTCTCCCATAAAGATGTAGAGCCGTATTTGAGTACCGCCTCTTCTCCAAAGAGGGCGTTTAAATGCTGACGAAGTGTGGGATCGTTTCTCAGGCTCTTCGTGGGTTCATGGTGATCGTCGAGCGCACTCAATTCTTCCTGAAAAGCTTTTTCGTTTTCTGGCTGCTCTCTCCTCCAAGGAAATTTATGATGAATGCTGTGTCTGCGTTGAACATCTTCGCAGGCTGCTACATGCGCATCGATAAGAGACAAAGACAGAATCTGTTCGAGTACGACGTAACCGTGCTTACGGTAATGGTCGATCCAGCTGCCAGTTGCTACTTCACTGTCCATGACCGCGCTCCAGAGTGAAGATTGGTTAAAAGTTTGATTGAAACTTAAAGTATAATTAAATTTATCACCTCTGGTTGGATGAGATTTGTAAAGACTGATACAGTTTATTAAAATTTACCAACTATGTTTGTAAATGTGTTGGATAATATTAAAAACTTAAACAACTATTGCTCTGGCAACAAATATTTAAACAAATCATCCAATACTCGATTAGCTGATAAATAGCTGCCAAAGAGCCAATATTGTCCTACTACATGGACTTTACCCTGTTGCACTACCTTCAGTTTTGACCATAAGGGTTCTTTTTGAAGTTGCTGGAATGCTAACTCGGAATCGGCAGGATTAGAAAAATTGGATGTGACGACAAACAAAAAATCTGCATCTATCAAAGGAAGGAGTTCCGGGGAAATATAATACCAACTGGAGTTACTAAATACGAAGAGCGATCGCCGTCATATTCGATTTCTGCGAGGCGGGACGCTGTAGACCGACTGACTGTAAGATTGCACCAGAGAATGAACTTTGGGTTTCCCATAATATACTATTGCTTTGTTCAAACCACTTTCAAAATAGGTGATGTCAAACAGATTTTGGAAGTTAAGGGCTGCATCGAATTGTCCGCGACGGTAAAACAGGGCAGCGTCGGTGCGTACATAATTGGGTAATTTCAAAGTCCCCGGAATGCACGTACCTCGTTCGTCAGCCGCGATCGCACGATATTATTGGATGATGGATGTATTCATTGCTATGCTGCTAGAGCTTGGATTAGAGAGAATATAGATGATATTACTGGCGCGAGCACAGATTGGAGTAAGGTAATTGAACAAAGCCCAAGTATTCTTCTAGCTTATGTAGAAAGAAGAAAACTTTATTACCAGCAAAGTCAAAAAGTAGAAAAGACAACGAGAGGGGTGAAATCTTATGACTAATTATTTTCACGAACCAAAGTCTTTTAGGAGTGTCAATTGTAAAAAAGTAGCTGGAGAACGAGCCAGGAAAAAGTGTGGAGATTGGAATGCATTCATTCGGAAAATAAATAAGCTGAAAGCAGAGGGACGAATTGCTGAAGTTGAAGAATTAGAGCGTCCTTATTTAGAGTTATGGGAATTTGAGCGCTCCCTAAAACCTCTCAAGAAAAAACGAAGGGGGTAGTTAAGGTTGTGTTGCAAAAACTGGAGCAGCAGATGGTGAAGACATCGAATTTTGAAGATATGACACGGGCCGAATTGCGTGATTATGTTCGCCATAATCCTCATGACACCGAAGCTTTTCACAAATACGTTGATATATTAAGAGCTTCACCAAACAGAATCACAATAACCCCTGACCAAATTGATACAGAATTACCCAAACTATTGCAAGGAAATTAATTTAGCTCCTAAAACAATGTCTCGAACTGTTGTAATTTATGGATTACAGCAGTTTTTGTTTTAACGATGAAAACCCTCGTGCGCTCTTTGTGCTGATACTACTCTAAAGAAGAATAGAAAGCGCAGACCGAAAAAGAATGCGATCGCCAAAGAATCGAAATCGCACCCTTCTTTAACCGCACCAGCTAAACCCAAAGCTGTAATAACTTGATTAAGGTTGTTCTCTAGTTGAACTCTCCCCCGGATTGAATCCGGAGGATTCTGAATCGTTGTGACTCCGGCAGATAAAATCTGCACTTCATCACAACTTTACCCTAGCTATGACACTAGGTTGGACAGGCTCAAACTGTCACTATCAGAAGGAGGCTAATTCGTCTTAGCTGTGCCGTTACCTGGAGTTTCTACCTTGAAGATTTTACGAGTTAAAGGCTACTTCTTTAAAAGTACTTTTTAACTCAACCCCATATCTTCAATTGTCCTGGTTCAGTATGGTAACCAATTGCTGTTGGAGTTTTTCATCCGTGTGCTTCCACGATTGTATATTAACACATAATTAGGATTATGCAAAGATATAATTTAAGATTTTCTGCTTGGGAATATGAAACCTTAAAAAAACTATCAAACCTCAACAGAACGCTCACTTAATGACTTAATTCGAGAGGCAATAAGACAATACACAACAATAATTTCTGGCTAGTTTAAACTAGCGACTAGCCTTCATCCCCCAGGGCGAACGCATCTAAAAATCAAAGCAGGGTCGGCAGGGTCGGCAGGGGAAGCAGGGGAAGTGGGAAAACAAACGCATCGAATTTTAAGACATGGCAATGAAAGCTGGTTGTGATTATCTTAATAAGGCTTATGCTCTAAATTTTAGACGATTGTCAAGTGCTGTAGTCAAACCAGGTAATCTGCAAGCCTGATGATAATCTCATACAAAAGGGCGTATCTTAACAAATTGGATGAAAATTAAACCTAAGATAACAATTGCTGACCACTTTAGTGAGCTGTCAGATCCAAGAGTGGAGCGAACAAAACATCATTTATTAATTGACATTGTTACTATTGCTATCTGTGCTGTTATATGTGGAGCCGATAACTGGGTAGCAATAGAAACTTATGGAAAAGCAAAACAGCAGTGGTTACAACAATTTTTAGAGTTAGCAAATGGTATCCCCTCACACGATACTTTTGCTAGAGTTTTTGCCAGAATAGACCCAGAACAGTTACAAAAATGTTTTTCAAGTTGGATAAATTCCATTAGTAAAATTACTTTTGGAGAAGTCATCGCTATTGATGGAAAAACGTTGAAAGGCTCCTATGAGAAAGGAAAAGATAAGGCAGCTATCCACATGGTAAATGCTTGGGCAACTACAAATCGGTTAGTGTTAGGATAGAGAAAAGTAGATAAAAAGTCTAACGAAATCAAAGCAATTCCAGAACTTCTTCAAATTCTAGATATTGCTGGTTGTATTATAAGAATTGATGCTAGGGGATGTCAAAAAGAAATAGTAAAATTAATTACTCATCAACAAGGAGATTACGTTATTACTCTGAAGAAGAATCAAAAAAATATCTATAAAAATGTAGAATAAATATTTAGAGATGCCATCTCAAAAAAATTTGATGGCTATAATTATAGCAGTTATCATACCCGCGAAGAAAATCATGGAAGAGAAGAGGTTCGTAATTATTTAATGCTATCACGTATTGTAGAACAGATAGACCCAAATAATGAATGGGCTAATTTAAATGGTATAGGTATGGTGGAATCAGTAAGAACTGTAAATGGTAAAACGACTGTGGAAACCAGGTATTATATTTGTAGTTTAAGTAATGATGCAGAAAAACTAGGGATCTCAATACGAAGTCATTGGGGAATTGAAAACTCCCTGCATTGGGTGCTTGACGTTGCTCTCCAAGAAGATGATTGTCGAATTAGGAAACATAACGCTCCCGAAAATTTTGCGGTTTTACGTTGTATAGCTGTTAATCTCTTAGGGCAAGAAAAAAGCCGCAAGATCGGCATTAAAAACAAACAATTTTTAGCAGCAATGGATGACGAATACTTAAGTCAAGTGCTCCAATTATCTCAAATAAAATTAGAGAAGATAGCAGAAGAAAATCATGACAAAAGAAGCGATAAAAGACCATAAAGATTTGGGAATTTATCAAATTTCTTTTTCCGTGGCTATGAAAATCTTTGAGTTATCTAAACATTTTCCACCGGAAGAAAAATATTCTTTAACAGACCAAATTCGTAGGTCTGACGCTCGAAGACTCGCTAACGCTTCGCTATCGCGCTCGGTTTGTGCTAACCTTGCAGAGGCTTGGAGAAAACGCCGCTATGAAGCGGCTTTGATCGCGCTCATTAAATGACTGTGAAGCCGATGCTGAAACTCAGACTTGGATTGATTTTTCTGTTCAATGTGGTTACATAGATGTATCTGAAGCACAAGAACTTTATGCTCGCTACAACCAAGTTTTAGCTGGTTTAGTAAATATGATTAATTATCCATCACCTTGGTTGATTAATCGTTGAACAGATCAAGATTTAAGTTGCAATCAAAGAAGATGGTGAATGTTATTATTCACAACTCAATTTTCTGAACCATTATTGGAAATCAGTGTTACTTGATATTGAGTGTATTACTAGCGTGTTTCCCCTCCTCCCCTGCCTCCCTGCTTCCCCTGCCGACCCTGCCTTGATTTTAGATGCGTTTGCCCTGCTTCATCCCCCGGATAGAATCAAGGACGAATCGGGCATATTTATGGTAGATTATCGGGGTCGATACCGTGCGAGCGCAAATACTGTGCTAACTGTTCTGCGCGTGTTCGTTCTTGTTCTGCGCGTGTT